>VXNZ01000057.1 GCA_009840355.1 Chloroflexota bacterium | reverse complement strand
AGTGTCCGGCTGCAAATTTCGCCGACAAGCACCAATAGGTCATTACATCGTTGACTTCGTATGCTTCGAGAACAGACTTGTCATAGAAGTTGACGGCGGACAGCACCAACAGTCAGCAAGCTACGATGCCGCGCGCACTGCCTGGCTGGAGCGCGAAGGCTTCAGAGTGATAAGGTTCTGGAACAATCAGGTGTTGCAAGAGACGGATTCCGTGCGAGAAGCGATATTCATAGATGTTCAGCGGCTTTCATCCCCATCCTATCAGTCAATTTCTGGATTCCTGCCTTCGCAAGAATGACGATCTGGAGATTGACTGCATTTGTGAATTCGTCTCAGTAATTGGGTATATACCCTACAATCTGACGACCATCTGCACCTGACTTGACGGCTTCATCAGCGACTCGAACGCAGATTGTATGTCATCGAGCGGCAGGAAGTTAGTGTCGCCCAACATGGGATCAACATTCACCAAGCCCGCGCGCATTAGCTCTAGCGAGATGCGCCAGTCTTCCGGCGCGGTGCCGAACGACGCTTGCAGCTTCACTTCACGCGCCATCCAGTCGGGCGTTACCAGCGGCGTAGGCTCCCACGCGATAGCCACCAGCACCACCTGCCCGCCGCGCGCCACGATATTCAGCGCGCTGTCGAGCGTGGACGGATTCGGCACAGCCGCGCACTCGAACACGATGTCCGGCCCCTTGCCGTCCGTCAGTTTCACGAGCCGCTCCTCCACATTCTCAGTGAACGGGTTGATGACCGCGTCCGCACCAAGCCTGCGGGCAGCCTCCGCGCGCGCCGGCGCCGGCTCGGAGACGAACACCGACGTCGCGCCTGCCGCCCGCGCGGTCTGCATGCAGAACAGGCCGATAGGTCCGGCGCCCATCACCAGCACGCTGTCGCCGAGCTTCAGCTGCGACAGGCGCACCGCATGCACCGTAACGGCGCACGGCTCGGCGAGTGCCGCTTCTTCGTCCGACACGCCGTCCGGTATCGGCACCGGCTCCCAGTCTTCCAGCAGCACATACTCAGCGTACGCGCGAGTCTTCGCGCCTTCGGGGAAGCCCATTGTGCGGTAGTTATAGCGCGGGTCGAAGCGCGCGCCCGTGCGCACATAGCCCGGCGGAGGATTGCCGCCGCCGCCCACGACGCGATCGCCGACCTGCCAGCGCGTAACGCCCTCGCCGACTTCCGTAACCGTGCCGCAGTATTCGTGTCCCATCACCGTGCCCGGCGGCGCGACATCGTACATGAACGCATGCACATCCGTGCCGCACACGGCGCAATACCTCACGCGAATCACCACCTCGCCCGGTCCTGCAGTCGGCGTGACAATCTCCTCTACTTCAAGACGGCGCTCTCCCTTATAGACGGCTGCTCGCATAGTTACCCTCCTTGCGTCGCATGTCGCTTGTCGTCTGCGCGGCTTACCTGTGATTCTCCCAATGCCCCTTGATCATTATTGTGATCGTTATTGTTCCGCTTGTTCCCTTCCCGCCCCTCCTAACCTACCCTCTACGGGAAAAGGGACATAAGGCGATTATAGAACAAACACGAATAGACAGGATGACCGGGCGCTGCTTCAACAGCATATCCCTTACATCCTGTCCATACAAGTCAGCAGTATTCGGTTGTCTTGCGAAAGCCTAGTCGTCGCTTACGCCGTTCGCCGCGAGGAAGTCGATCGCCGCCTGCACGGTGGTGATTCCCTCGGCGTCTTCGTCCGAGATTTCAATGGTCGTGTCGTCATCGCTGAACTCTTCTTCAAAAGCCATGATGAGTTCGACCAAGTCGAGCGAGTCTGCCATCAGGTCCTCCATGAAGGACGCTTCCGGCAATACCTCGGCCTCATCGACGCTGAGCTTGTCGGCGACGATTGTCTGAACCCGTTCCATTACGGTTGCCACTTCTGATACCTCCGCGGTTTTCAGTGATGATTTTCCTGTATCAAATTTGTCGGTATTCTTGGCACGTACTGATTATCGAATCGTCATTCCTGCGAAAGCAGGAATCCAGCACCGTTATGGGCAGGTCCGATTTGCATTATCAGCACTTATAGAGAACACTAATTTGTCAGGCAATTTGCGCCTGTCCGCAATGTGCCTGTTCACAGCGTTACCGGCTCGACGCCCTCATCACGCTGCCCAGTACGCCGTTGATGAAGCGCGGCGCGCTGTCTCCGCCGTACGCCTTCGCCAGTTCCACCGCCTCGTTGACGGCGACTCTCGGCGGCGTGTCCTGCGACAGCATTATCTCGTAGATTGCCATTCGCAGGATGTTCCTGTCCACCACCGCCATCTGCTCGATTGGCCAGTGCGGCGCGAACTCGGCTATCATGTTATCTATTTTCGCCGCGTTTGAAGAGATGCCGTCCAGCAGCCCGCGCGCGAACTCCGAGTCCCGGCGCGACAATGCCGCATCGGACAGCCGTTCAGAGAGCACATCGGCCGCGCTGTGTTCCACCGTGTCGGCTTCGTACAGCGCCTGCATGACCAGCGCCCGCGTTCTGCGCCGGACCGCTATGCCCCGTGCAGTAATCCCCCGTGCGTTAGATGCCGTGTCTGCCTTCGCCTCTCGCCGGAGCGCGACTACTTCTGCCACGAACCTAGTTCCTGCTCAGCTTCAGGATGGATTCCAAATCGCCGACTGCGGTAATCTGCGAGCGCCGCGATATGCGCTTGACCATGCCGGATAGCGCCTTGCCCGGTCCGACTTCGATGAACTCGTTGACGCCGGAGTCCACCATATAGTCCACGGTGCGCTTCCACTGCACGCAGCCGCAAATCTGCGCGATAAGCTCGCGCTTCACGTCCTCTGCCGAATTAAGCGGCTGCGCGTCGCAGTTGCCGACAATTGGAATCTGAGGGGCGTGGAACTGCACGCTGTTGATGGCTTGGATAAGCCCTGCGCGCGCCGGTTCCATCAGCCCTGAGTGGAACGCGCCGCCTACGCGCAGCGGTATGGCTTTCTTCGCGCCGCGAGCCGTGGCGAGGTCGCACGCCCGCGCGACACCGAGCTTGTCGCCGCTGATGACAATCTGCTCTGCCGTGTTGATGTTGGACACGTATGTGCCTGTCTCCACTGCAATCTGCTCGAGCGTCATCTCGTCCAGCCCGATGATAGCCGCCATCGTGCCGGGGTTCTGGTCGCATGCGACTTGCATCAGTTCGCCGCGCCGCTGCACCAGAAACGCCGTGTCGCCGACATCAAGCACGCCGGATACCGCCAGCGCGGTGTATTCGCCGAGGCTGTGGCCTGCGGTCATAGCGGGCTGCGGCATATCGTCGCCGAGCCGTTCCTGCATAGTCTTCATGCACGCGAGGCTCACCGCCATGATGCCCGGCTGCGCGTTGATGGTCTGTCGCAAAGTGTCTTCGGGCCCGTTGAACATAATGTCCGAAAGCGAGCGTCCCAGCGCGTCGTCAACCTGCGCGAACACTTCGCGCGCCGCCGGCGACTCGTCGTAGAGCTGCTTTCCCATACCTACGGCTTGCGCGCCCTGTCCGGGGAACAAAAAGCCCATCTTCGCGCCCTGTGTCTGAGGCATAAAGCTGAGAGTCATCTGTCCATCTCCTGAGTAAAAGTTTCAAGCATTCAAGCCTGCCGGCACTAAGGCATTAAGCCGACTCTAGACAACAAAATGGACAGTATGCGAGAAAATACATCCTCCATCCGTCCGATAAGATTGAAACTATTCAAAATTAGAACCTGTGGCATTAGAACCTGTGGCTATGGTCCGGCCGTTGTAATATCCGCAAACCGGGCACGCCCTGTGCGGCAACTGCATCTCGGGGCACTGCGGGCACCGCGTAAGTGTCAACGGTTTCATCCCGAAGTGCGCCTTCCGTCCCCCCTGACGACCCTTCGAGTGCTTCTTCTTTGGCAGTGGTGGCATTTTTCGTCCTTTGAGTTCGTCGGTCTTTCATTCGGTCGGCTTATCAGCGTCCGGCGCTCTGACAGAAAGAGATGCTGATAGCGTAATCAATTGTAGTTAGGCTCTTGCGGCGATGCGAACGCCAGCAGCGCCCCCCATCGCGGATCCCTAATAACATTGTCACAGGAACAGTCAGTATCGTTCAGGTCAGCTCCGCAAGTCAAGCACAGACCCTTGCAATCCTCTCGACAAACCGGCTTGAACGGCATGCTAAAGCCGAAGTATTGCCGAACAGCCTCGCTCAGGTCTAGTGTGTGCGTGCGGTCGATGTAGAAGTTATCCGCCATATCGTCCGGAATGTTCAGGATCGCGCCGGTATTGACATCCGCTTCGGGCAGATACTCCTCCTCGATGTCCATCCGCACGAGTTGTTCCATCTCGCTGGCGCAGCGGCTGCACTCGCAGTCGAAATATGTTGACAATTGCGCGCTCAGCCAAATACCGGCATCCGTGCGCAGCATCGACACCGTGCCGGAGATATGCGTCATCGGCGCGCCTTCCCGCACGCTCGCGAAGTCGTTCACTTCATACAATCGGGAAGAGCCATTCGAGTCCTTCAGCAACTGCGAAACATTGAAATACATCCATTTCACCTCCGCAGCGCACAATCCTACGACATTCTAGGTCATTAAAACCGAATTGTAGCGAGAAACGCAGCATTGTGTCAAGTTTCACGAATGAAAATAGGACGATTTCACAAAACCTCAATGTCGTCATCCCGCGCCGTCTTTACCATTCTGCACCGTTCTCGTCATCCCGCGCCGTTCTTGCCGTGCCGTTCTTGCCGCGCTCTCCTTGTCATCCCGCGCCTCCTTGTCATCCCGAACCTAATCCCATCTTGTCATCCCGAACCTACTCCCTCCTTGTCATTTCGAACGCAGTGAGGAATCTGAAGCATATCCTCGCAAAGGCAAGGATCGTCGCAAGCAAACCCGTTTTCCGACTTTACGACGAACGGGCTTTGCTATTTCGACCGTCCGAATGGAAACGCTTTCATCCCATATCTAAGGTCTTTCGATTATTCATGCAAGGTCTTTCAATGATTCAGGTCATTGTGATTATTCAGGTATTATTCATCTCATTTCGAGCGAAGCGATAAATCTAAACGCCTTTACTACGGACAGGCTTATTTCCACACAGCGATTTTAGACCCTTCACTTCGTTCAAAGTGACAACCGAAATGCCCTGAATCCACAAGACAATTTCAAAAGTCCCTTCCCCCTCGATGGGGGAAGGTTAGGATGGGGG
>VXNZ01000056.1 GCA_009840355.1 Chloroflexota bacterium | reverse complement strand
AAGAAGCCGAGGACAAGTACAACGCCTACAACCGCTACATCACCGAAGGCAAAAATCCCGAAGACGCAATGGCATTCGCCACCTGCGGCCCCAACGACCCCGACCCTGAAGAGCTACACACCCAAAACCCTGCACATCCTGTTACCCCAGTTCATCCTGAGCCTGTCGTGAGCGCAGTGGAAAGGCCTGTCAAAGGACGCGACCGCAAGCACACCGCAGCAGCCCAAATCCCCACTCCCAGGCTGACCGTCCCCATCAACAACCGCAGCCCCTAGAAATCCTGTCCATCCCCTCCATCCATATCAGCCCACTCCCATAAAGGCTGACCACATATCGCGTCCTACCGGGCTATTACCTCTTCATATTACTGCTGGATTATATTAGATATTGCGCTAGTTTATGGCTGGTGTGTATAATTCTGTCGCTTGCCGTTTTAATCGAACATGGCGAGGCACTGCGGCAAGCGGCGCAGGCGCACTTACCCACAGCTCGCCGTAGGAGGAATACAAACTTGGTTACTTGGACGCCGGACCCTACTTTTTACCCATCGCCGAAGATGGCTATGGACGCCCCCCAAGAAGAACTTGCTTATGTCGCCATCGTCAGCCCGCCCGGCTCTGGCAAGCCGGACTCCGTGGGCGTGATGGATGTCGCGCCCGATTCGGACACTTACGGCGAGTTGGTGGGCAGGCTTGAACTGCCGAATGTCGGAGACGAACTGCACCACTTCGGCTGGAACGCATGCAGCGCATCGCTCTGCCCAAATATGCCGCATCCCCATGTGGAACGCCGCTACCTGCTGTTCTGCGGGCTGCGATCTTCGCGCATCTATGTCATCGACACTCAGCCGGACCCGCGCAACCCAACCATCAAGCGCATCATCGAGGGCGAAGAGCTCGCCGAGAAGACCGGCTACAGCCGCCCGCACACCGTGCACTGCGGACCGGACGCGATTTACATCAACGCGCTCGGCACGCCCGACGGCGGCGGACCGGGCGGGGTGTTCAGCCTCGACCACGAGACCTTTGAATTGAAGGGCGCTTGGGAATCCGAGCGCGGCGGGCAGCACCTGTCCTACGACTTCGTATGGCACCTGCTCCACGATACGATGATTACCAGCGAGTGGGGCACGCCCGAGATGGTAGAATCCGGCGTCGTGCCGGAGTTGCTACTCGGCAGGCAGTACGGCCACCAGCTCCATGTATGGGACATCGACTCGCGCAAGCTGAAGCAAACCATCGACCTTGGCGACGACAACCAGATGGTGCTCGAGCTGCGCCAGGCGCGCGACCCGCGCAAGACCTACGGCTTCGCCGGCGTGGTTACCAATGTGGAGAACCTGTCCGGTTCCATCTACCTGTGGTATCAGGACGGCGACGACTGGAAGGCACAGAAGGTCATCGAGATTCCCGCAGTGCCGGCCGATGCCGAAGACCTTCCGCCGCTGCTGCAGGGCTTTGGCGCAGTGCCGCCCATCATCACGGACATCAACCTGTCGCTCGACGACAAGTTCCTGTATGTCTCGTGCTGGGGAACGGGCGAGTTCCACCAGTATGATGTGTCCGACCCGTTCAACCCGGTGCTGACCGGCAAGGTTGAAGTGGGCGGCATCATCAACAAGTCGGCGCATCCCAAGTCCGGCGAGCTGAACGGCGGTCCGCAGATGGTCGAAGTCAGCCGCGACGGGCAGCGCATATACATCACTAACTCTCTGTATGTCGCGTGGGACGAGCAGTTCTACCCCGAAGGCGTACAGGGCTGGGCGGTGAAGGTGAACGCATCGCCTGATGGCGGCATGTCGCTCGACGAAGATTTCTTCATGGAGTTCGGGGACGAGCGCGTGCACCAGATCCGCTTGCAGGGCGGCGACTCGTCGTCCGACACATTCTGCTTCCCGGACTAATTGGCCGGGCTAGTTGGAAATTAACGAATTCGTGCCGTGGCTGGCGCTCGCCGGCTTCGGCGCGTACCACGGCATCAACCCGGCGATGGGCTGGCTATTCGCCGTATCGCTCGGCTTACAGGAGGGGGAAAGGCGCGCCGTATATGCCGCCTTCCTCCCAATCGCGCTGGGGCATACGGTGTCCGTGGCGCTCGTCGTCGCGGCGGTCGTATTCGCGGGCTTCATCGTGCCGTTGACCGCGCTCAAGATAGCCGGCGCGGCGATAATCATCGGACTGGGCGTGTTCAAGCTGGTGCGCCCGTTGTCGCACCCTCGCTGGGTTCGTATGCGCGTGGGCTTCCGCGACCTGACGGCATGGTCGTTTCTAATGTCGTCAGCGCACGGCGCGGGTCTGATGCTCGTGCCGATTCTCTTCACGCTGCCCTTGTTAGGCGCATCCGCATCCAACATCGACCTGCGCGACCTGCCGCACACCGAATACATCGGACTAGGCGGCGCGCCGAGCCTCGCCACGCTGGTATCGCAATTCACGGCAGTCTCGATTCACACTGTTGCCATGTTCTCCGTAATGGCAGCGACCGCCCTGATAGTGTACGAAAAAGTGGGCTTAGCCATCCTACGCCGCGCCTGGTTCAATATGGACCGCCTCTGGGCAATCAGCCTAATAATATCCGGCGCGGTTACGCTGGTGCTGTAATCGCCGGGTGCGTGTACAAAAGCGTGTCGGAAATCGGCAGATTGCTTGAAGGCTTATGACAAATGCTGTATTCTAAGCTGTACGAACATTTGTGTCATTCCTGTGAAGCATGTCCTCGACCCCGATCGGGGAACGGGAATCAGAAATCTCAAATGTAGCAGTCAATGTAGCAGTCTTTGTTATATTGACGCCGCCTGTAGGCGTCGGATTCCTGATTCCGTAGGAGTGACATGACGTAATTGTGAATTGTCCACAGAACCTAGGTCAGCGCAGTGAAAAGGAGGCGTTGTTCGGATTAACTCATCGCCGCTCTTGTTTGCGATGGGCAAGCGCTTAAATGGATGCGGATTACATTATCCCCCCATCCTAACCTTGCCCCAAGGGGGGAGAATGGCCCCAAGGAGAGAAGGAACTCTTGCGCGACAATTGCGTGCAGTCGGATTTTCAGCCCGCTGCCGCCCGCCGCGCTTGCCGTCGCCGCGCTCTCTGCAACTGTACGGCAGTATTGATGATGGACAGGTGCGAGAATGCCTGCGGGAAGTTGCCGAGCATGTCGCCGGTGTGCGGGTCTATTTCTTCGCTCATCAGACCTAGGTCGTTGGTGTGCTCTAGCAGACGGTCGAACAGTTCGGTTGCTTCGTCTATTTCGCCTAGCATTATAAGGTTGTCGCACATCCAGAACGAGCAGATGTTGAATGTGCCTTCTTCGCCGTGCAGCCCGTCGTCGAAGCCGCGATAGCGATACAAGAAGCCCTGCTCCGATGTGAGTTCGCGCTGCGTGGCGCGGATGGTCGCGAGCATGCGCGGATCGTCCGCCTTGATGAAGCCGATGAGAGGCAGCATCAGGTTCGCGGAGTCCAGCAGGTCGCTGCCGTATGCCTGCGTGAACACGCCGCGCTCTTCGTTGAAACCTTGCTCCAGAATCTGCTCGCGTATCTCGGTGCGCACGCGCTTCCAAAGCTCCACATCGCCGGGCAGGTCGAGCGCGGCGACCATCTTGATGGCGCGGTCCAGCGCGACCCAGCACCACGCCTTGGAGAACACATTGTGCTGCCTGCCGGAGCGCGCCTCCCAGACGCCTTCGTCCGGCGCTTCCCAGTTTTCCAGCACATATTCGACTATCTGCAGCAGGTACGCCCAGTATTCGCCGTCAATGGGCCCAATGAACCGGCGGTACAGGTGTGCCGAGTCCAGCAGCTCGCCGTATGCGTCTAGCTGGAACTGGTCGTATGCGCCGTTGCCGATTCTCGCCGGCGCGGAGTCGCGGTAGCCGGACAGCTCCGGCAATGATACCTCAGTCAGCCTCCGTTCGCCGCCAAGCCCGTACATAATGTGCAGGTCGCGCGCGCGTCCTACCGTTGCCCACTGTATCCAGTTGCGGAACGCCTTCGCCTCGTTCTGGTAGCCAATGATGTGCAAGCCGTAGATGGCGAACGACGCGTCGCGGATCCAAGTGTAGCGATAGTCCCAATTGCGCTCGCCGCCGATAAGCTCGGGCAGCGATGTCGTCGGCGCGGCGACCATACCGCCGGACGGCGCGTATGTCAGCGCCTTGAGCGTCAGCGCGCTGCGTTGCACATGGTCCGCGTATGGACCTTCGTATGTGCACATGTCGCTCCATTCCTGCCAGTATCGCGTCGCTTCGGCGAGGCTCTGCTCGATAGTGCGGCTGTTGAGCGAGTGGGAGTCGTAGGAGAAGCGCGTCTCGTAGGTAACGATGGCGAACGCCTTTTGCCCTTGTCGCAGCGTGCCCTCCGACACGAAGCCGCCCTCGACCATACGCAGCGGCACGGAGCAGTACAGCGATATGGCGTTCGACCCGCCGTGCGCGAAGCCGATGTTTGCGCGAAACAGCTGCGTGTGCGGCACGATGCTGCCGTACTCAAAGCGCGGATGGCACGCTAAATCAAGCGCCACGCTGCCTTCGATGCACTCGATGATGCGCATAATCTGGTGCGTCTCCCCGACCTTGTACGGCTCGATGGGCGCGTCTTCGTCGTGGTGCACCGGCATAAAGTCTGTCAACTGCGCCACGCCATTGTCCGTGGTGAATGTCGTCTGCAAGACATTAGTGCCGGGGATGTATCGCCTACTGACGGCGTGCGAATTGCGCGGCGCAATCTTGAAATAGCCACCCCTGTCCCAGTCGAGAATCCTGCCAAAGATGGCGTCGCTGTCGAAGCGCGGGAAGCAGCACCAGTCCACCGAGCCAGCCGACGACACGAGGGCGCAAGAGTGCATATCGCTGATAATGCCGTAGTCAGATATGTCGGGATAGTCTGTGCGCGAAGCCATGCAATTCACCTGTCTCCACTGCTGTTACGCTGTCTCAATTGCCTAGATGTATCCGCGCATTATAACCCCCAACCTCCGATAGCGCAGTATCACCCATACCCTAATTTCAACGAATTGCTCAATAGGAAAGACGGGATGAGACGATTTGACAAATGCAATTTATTCCTGTCATTTCGAGCGAAGCGAGAAATCTAAAGTCGGAAACGGGTTTGCGTGCGAAGATCCCTGCTTTCGTGAGGACATGCTTCAGATTCCTCACTGCATTCGGAATGACAAAAACAGCGCGGAATGACAACATTAAGGATTTGCAAAATAGTCCCACAGGATAGAGAGGATGGTAGCAAAATGCCTGCAAGACCACGATGGTTTAGCCAAGCAAGTAATCGCCCAATGCAAGCAGGCACCCTTTACAAGCACAGGCAGCCGCCACTATTCAAGCATACCTATCAAAGTCAAACCGGCTCCAGTAATCGTTCATCACTTCGTCCCAGGACTGCGATAGGGTGCGCCAGGGGAAGGTTGCGGCTTGCTGTTCAGGCGTGAGTGCGGCGAACTTTGGGTCGCGCAGGGCATCGGTTAGGAATGTCAGCCAGTGGCGGTTTAGGAAGGCGGGCATGCGGCGCAGCCACACGCCGTCTAGCCGGTTGTGTTGCCGGTAGCCTTCGATGAACGGTGCGAAGAAGTAGTCTAGGAACTCTGCCGCCTTCATTGGCGTGCCTGCGGTCCAGCGGTCGTACTCGCCGCGCGCGTAGTGGTGCTGCTGGCAGTGCACCACATTGACCACCACCGTCGTGAAGTCCGCGATAAACCAGTCGTAGTGCGTGTTGTCGAAATCGAAAGGCAGCACCTTGCCGTCGTGGTAGAAGAAGTTCCACTGGTGCAAGTCCGAGTGGATTAGCCCGAAGCAGTCGCTGCCGGTGGGCAGCGTGAACAGCCAGTCTCGCGTGCGCCGCGCCTTTTCACGGAATGTCGGGCGTGTCAGATACACTTCGGCTTCGGTGTTCCAGTCCGTGTCCTGATGCCAGAATCGCCGGCGCCGGCTTTCGTCTGACGGCTCATATCCCTTCGTCAGCGCGTGCATTTTGCCGATAACGGCGCCCCACTGCTCGAACATCTCCCGCGTCCAGGCGCGCCAATCAACCAACGCGCCGTCCGCTTTCTCGAACGCTGCCACGACAAATTCGCCGTCGTCTGCCGCTATCGTCTCCACGAGATTGCCCGCGAGCGACGATATGGCGCGTGGAGTGGTTACGCCGCCGTCTGCAAGGAAGTTGATGAACTCGACCTCGCCGTGGATGTTGTGCGGCTGCCGATGGATGGTGTGCGTAATCTTCAGGATGTACGCCGCGTCGTCGCGCTCGCAATCATATACATAGCTATGGCTTGCGTCCGGCAATACATCGCGCGACACCGGCGTCAGCCCGAACCGACGCTGGGCATCTTCGCGTATGTCATCGCTGTATAGGTGCTTGAAATGTTGCAGCATGTATTAACCTGACAGGATGATACGATCTCACAAATCCCTAATGCTGTCATTCCGAACGCAATGAGGAATCTGAAGTCATTGCCTGTGAACCTGTTCCCGACTTTAGATTTCGAGCGAAGCGAGAAATGACAGGATAAATTGCATTCGTGAAATCGTCTTGACAGGACAGACAGGATTGGATTGATAGGATAGTGATGTCATTCGCCGTCTTTGATGAAGTCCGCTACGCGCTCGCCGATCATCATCGTGGTCACATTCGTGTTCGCGCGCGGGCAGTCGGGCATTATGGACGCATCGGCGACACGCAGCCCGGCGACGCCATGAACGCGCCCGTGCTGGTCAACGACTGCCATCGGATCGGACGCCGCGCCCATCTTGCAGGTGCAGGATATGTGGTGCATCGTGGCGACAGTGCGGCGCATCCAGTCGTCTAGCGCGTCGTCCGATTCCAGCTGCTCGTGTGTCGGCTCGTCCGGCGAGTCGATTATCTGCGCGAGTTCGGGATGCTCGGCGAGCCGGTGCGCCAAGCGAACGCCGCCGCGCAGTCGCTCTAGGTCGAAAGGGTCGCTGAGGTAATTGTACTCGAGTGCCGGCTGCACTTTCGGGTCTGCCGACACGATGCGCATTTCACCCGCCGACCGCGCCAAATATATGCCGACCGACATGATGAGCAGCCGCTCGTCGGAGTTGAAGCGCATTATCTTTATCATATCGTTGCGCAGCGGCGAACCTTCGGCGGTGTAGCGCAGCGCGACCTTCTGCGCGCCGACGCCTTCGGGCGGCACGGGGAAGTCCGGCTTGCAGCGCCAGCGCGCGTGGACGGCGGGATGGTCGCGCAGGTTCTTGCCTACGCCGGGCAGATGACGCACGATCGGAATGCCCACGCCTTCGAGTTCCGCCGAGTCGCCAATGCCGGACAGCATCAGCAGGTGTGGCGAGCCGATAGCGCCCGCGCTGAGCACAATCTCGTTCGCTTCGACTGTGAATCTCTCTCCGCCGCTCTCCACCTCTACTCCGACTGCGCGTTTCTCGCCTGCGCTGTTGTCTGTGAACAGCACGCGCTGCACGGCGCAGTTTGGGCGAATCGTCAAGTTGAGCCGATGCCGCGCCGGGTTGATATACCCGAGCGCGGTGCTCCAGCGAATGCCGTTGGGGTTGTTTAGCGCATACGGACCGACGCCGGTGGCGTCCGGGTGGTTATGGTCAGGGTTCGCGGGAAAGCCCGCCTCAATGCATGCGTTGTAGAAGGCTATCTGGTCGGTGAGCAGGTCTTCGAGACGGTGCCGCTTGGCGATGATGGGCCCGTCGCTGCCATGGAAATCGTCCTGAAAATCCATGTCGGTTTCCAGCTTGCGGAAGTACGGCAGCGCGTCTTCATAGCGCCACTGATCGTTGCCCATCGAAACCCAGTAATCGAAGTCGTCGGGGATGGCGCGGAGGAAGACCTGCCCATTAATGGCGCTCGTGCCGCCCATCACCTTGCCGCGCGGTACATCCATCGGCGGCGCTTCGTCCGTCGCCTTGCCGCTGAACAACCAGTTGTGGCGGTCCTCGATGTTGAAGAAGTCCGCGCCCGTGCCGAGCCCCAGCTTTATATCGTCCGGCATCGCGTCGAAATCCGGGTAATCGCTGCCCGCTTCGAGCAGCAGCACCGACCGCGCCGCATCCTCAGAAAGCCGCGCCGCCACAACCGCCCCTGCCGAACCGCCACCGATGACAATCGTATCGTATCGCATGTGTTGCATCCTATTGTCTTCTAATTTCCAAACTGACACATCGCCCCTGTTCTAACTCCCCCATACGGGGAAGGGACTCTTCGAGCGCCGATCAATTGCCACTAACATCACTCCCGCGACCAACTGACTGACCAACTGAGGGACTGACCTACTGCATCTGCCTCCGCCGCAACCTTGCTCCGCCTGCCAATGCCACCGGTAATAGTAGCAGCGCGATATTCGCCATGCCCGTCAACGGCGACACCGGCTGCGGCGACCCGCTGCATGCGCCGCCGGGTGGTGTGTCGCTGACGTTGGGTTGGATGGCTGTCGGCGGTGGTGGCGCAGGCGTGTTGTCCGGCTGCGCCTGTGCGGTTGTTGGCGGTTCTGGTGTGTTTGTGGGCTCCGGTGTTGCTGTGGGTTGTGGCGTGTTGGTAGGTTGTGGTGTGGGTGTTGCTGTTGGCGCTGGCGTGTCCGTTGGCTCGAGTGTTGCGGTAGGTTGCGGTGTGCCTGTGGGCGGCAGCGTGTTCGTCGCAGTGGGCGCTGGCGTGCTTGTGGGTGCCGGTGTTTCGGTCGGCACAGGCGTGTCCGTGGGTTCAGGCACGGGCGTTTCGGTCGGCAATGGTGTGTTGGTCGGCGCGGGCGTTTCGGTTGGGACGGGCGTGCGCGTTGCTGCAGCCGTGTGGCGAGGGATGTTCACGCCTAGGGTCACCGATGCGTTGCCGCCGTTGGATTCGATTGTCATCGTGCTCAGGAAGCTGCCCGTCGCGGCGTCTTCCTTGATTCGCAACGTTATCTCGCCATCGCCGGTTACGGGTCCTAGCGGGCTTACGAGTTCTGCCCAATCCGGGACGGATGTAACCCGCCATTCCAGCGTCAGCCTGCCGACGTTCGTTACCGAGAATGTCGCGCGCGCCTGATCGGCGGAATGGTCTAATATAGTGCCGAACTGCACCTCCGTTGGGCTAACTTCTAGCAACGGTCCTTCAAGCACGCTGAAAGTTACGGCGTCATGGTCGGTATAGTCAATCGATGAATATACGGCGGATCCGAAGTCGTACGCGTTTCGTAGTTGGATGCCGACGCGGTATATCCCATCAATCGAGTCGTGCGGTATCTGCCATTCGAATTCCTGAATGCCCGAGTTTTCGCCGTCATCCACTTCGATCAAGGCATCTTCGGCGGCAACGCTGCTGTCGTAGATGACTGTATTCGTCGGACTCGTGACGATGAATGTTACGCGGTACAGCAGATTCGTGCGCCCGCTATTGTCGATGCGGTATCTGAACTTCACGATGTCGCCGGCGTCAAATCGCCTTGGCGGTCTCATGCCGAAGTCGGAGATTTTGCCGCCGGGATGCCTGTCGATATTTCCGCTGACCTTGATTGTGTAATCGCCCGCGTTGGTGCTTACGACCACATCTTCGTTTTGGAAATTGCCGAATAGCGTCGTTTCCTCGACCTGCAGCACGATGGAGCCGTTGTTAACGACCTCAACGGATTGCGTCGGATCGTCGGGATCGGGCAGCGGATCAACGAGATTCAGCCATTCCGAAGGCCATTCGGTAACACGCCATATCAAGTCTCCCGCCTGCCCGTTTATGGGCGCAATGAAGATGATGTCGCTGCGCGGAGTCTCTTCGTCGTCTATGTTGCCGAAGTCGTATCGATTCTTGGAGATGTGCACATACTCGGAGCGTTCGCTCACCCGAAAATCGCGCTGCAGGTGGTGTTCGACGGCGTGTGGACTGTCCGCCTTGCTGACTTCCACGCGGAGGTTGTATTCGCCGCCGCCGAAGTCGTAAGGCACATTCCAATAAATCTCGAATATGCCTTCTTCGCCGGGCGTAAGTACAGCGCTCTTGAGGCTTGCCGGGTCGTTGCGCCCTTGATATACCGTGCCGAGCCGCAGGCTGTTCACCGAAGATGACAGGATGTATTCGGCGCGATAATCCGGCGCATTGGACGCGATGGCGTCAGGGTCGCGCAGGTCTCGGAGTTCGACTTCCGTCCTGATGCGCGCGCCGCGTCCAAATGTGGTCTTTATGTTGTCCTCGAAGTCGCTGATCATCGTGACGCGCTGAATGCGAACTTCGAGCAAGTCAGACTGCGACGGCGGTGCTGCCTGCGCTATGCCTGCCGCTGCCAACGCCAGCGCGCCGATGACAATTGCACCAACGGCCGCGACAAATGTGTGCAGCGCGGTTGTCAGAAGCTTTGGCATCGGTAATTCCTAAACTTTAATTCTAAACTTGCGTAGTTGATACAGGATGAGGACAGAGGCGATTTCACAAATGCAATTTATCCCTGTCGTTTCGAGCGAAGCGAGAAATCTAAAGTCGGCAACAGTTTTGCATGCGACGATTCAGATTCCTCACTGCATTCGGAATGACAACAGTAGGGAACTGTGAAATCGTCTTACAGGACGGTATTTTAGCGCAATATAATGCCGATGTGTTAAAATCGAAAGTTGTGCGCATTGTACAAAGGCGCGCTGTGCAAGACAAATAAGCGGTAGAAACAACGATTGGCAACAACCATGAGCACAAGCGAGAGAACGGAGGACACGGAGAAGTGAACCTGCGAACCCCTGGTCCCATACCTGTGCCGGACGACATCCTCGAATCGATGTCTTGGCAGATGATCAACCACCGTGGCCCCGAGTACGAGGACCTGCTATATCGCACGACTGAGGGTGTTAAGCGGGTCTTCGAGACCGAGAACGACCTGTATATAATGACCTCGTCGGGTACGGGTGCGATGGAGGCGGCGATTGTCAACACGCTGTCGCCCGGCGACAAGGTGGTCAACGTGTGTGTGGGTGTGTTCGGCGAGCGCTTTGGCGAGATAGCCGAGCTGTTCGGTGCGGAAGTCATCAGCCTCGACTTCCCATATGGCAGCGCGGCGGACCCGGACACCATCCGGCAGACGCTGAACGACAATCCGGATGTCAAAGCCGTTCTGGTTACGCACAACGAGACTTCCACCGGCGTTACGAACGATCTTCAGGCGATCGCCGCGGTCGTGAAGGGCGAATTCGACCTGCTGCTGCTCGTGGACGGCATCAGCAGCGTCTGCTCTATTCCCATCAGCACGGACGCGTGGGGATGCGATGTGGTCGCGACCGCGTCGCAGAAGGGCTGGATGCTGCCGCCCGGTCTGGCGTTTATCAGCTTCAGCGAGCGCGCATGGGAAGCGCACGCGCAGGCGAAGATGCCGCGCTACTACTTCGACATGGCGATGTACAAGCGCTACTACGAAATCGGGCAGCCTCCGTACACGCCCGCCATATCGGTGATGTTTGGCCTCGATGTCGCGCTGAAGCGCATCCTAGACGAGGGCATGGGCGGCGTGTACGAGCGCCACGCAACGATAGGCAAGCTGACCCGCGATGGTGTGAAAGACCTAGGGCTGACGCTCTTCCCGGACGAAAGCGTAGCATCGGACACCGTCACTGCTGTGAATGTGCCGGACGGCGTCGACGGCGGCAAGTTCGTTGGCGCGCTGCGAGACGACCACGGCGTCGTGCTAACCGGTGGGCAGGGCTCGCTTGCGGGCAAGATATTCCGCATCGGCCATCTAGGTTACACCACCGAGCAAGAAATCCACGAAGTCCTATCCGCCATCAAGCAAGTGCTGGATTAACACCGATATACAGGATGGAGAGGATAAATATCCTGTGTATCTTGTCCGTCCCTGTCAATTTCGTGAGGCAGACACATGACGATGCCGCAGATGCAACAGGCGATTTCGACCTTACGGCTGCTGCTGGCTTCGGTGCGCGCCAAAGACGAAGAACTCGAAGCGTTGGCGCGGCAGTTCCGCCGGCAGTTGGAGCGCGCGCCGCGTTACGCTATCCAAGGCGGCAACTCGCTGGACACTACGCTCAACCTGATGGGCGAAATCCAGGAGCGCCTGGACGATGTGGAAGCGCAGCGCAAGCACCTGGCGGCGGTGCAAAGGCAGGCAGAAGCAGAGCTAGTCGC
This sequence comes from Chloroflexota bacterium, assembly GCA_009840355.1. Lineage (NCBI taxonomy): Bacteria > Bacillati > Chloroflexota > Chloroflexota bacterium. The sequence continues at coordinate 240,389 of VXNZ01000056.1, read as the reverse complement.
GCTAAACATCACCGAAAGAATCTCGCAAGCCAAAGCCGAACTATCTTGCCTTAAGGCAAGTCGAACCGCCGGTGAACTCGTCGATGAAGCTCGAATAGCCGAACTAGAGCGCTTCATATCCGACGCCAGCCTCCGAGCCGGCGAAGCCATTACCGACAATTTCAACGCGCGGCGGTTGTAGGGGATGTCCTTGCGGCGACCGCAGCGACATCCTCCGGACACGAAGAGAGCACCTTGTATTACAAAGTTGTATTACAAAGGCGCTCTCAATGATCAATAGATATAATCAATCGCGTTGTGTTGCCGAAGCAGCCCCACCTATGCCGGCGCCGCTTCCGCTACGGCAGGGGCTGCCCCGTCCGATCCGGGGTCAAGCAGGTCCCGCAGCTCGTCGCCTTCGACGGTTTCGTGGGCCAAGAGGTGGCGGGCGAGCAGCGCCAGCTTGTCCCTATTGTCGGTGATGACATTAGTTGCCTTTTGGTAGGCGTCCTCTACCAAGCCGTACACCTCTTCGTCTATGTCCTCGGCTATCTTGTCGCTGTAATCGCGCTGCTCTGAGATTTCCCTGCCGAGGAACACCAGCTCCTCGCGCTTGCCGAAGGTGCGCGGTCCCAGTTTGCTACTCATGCCATAGCGTGTCACCATCGTCCGTGCGATGTTCGTCGCCTGCTCCAAGTCGTTGCTCGCGCCGGTCGTAACATCCTCGAAGATAATCTCCTCGGCTACCCGTCCGCCCATCGCGGCAGCCATCATGTCCTCGAACTGCCCTTTCGTCCACAGGTGGCGGTCTTCGTCGGGCAAGTAGCGCGTGTGCCCGCCGGACATTCCGCGCGCCACGATGGTCACCTTGTAGGGCATATCCGCCTTGGGCAGCATATAGCCCACTAGCGCGTGCCCGGCTTCGTGGTACGCCGTGATTTCCTTCTCGCGCTCGTTCACCACGCGGCTCTTGCGCGCCGGACCCGCTATCACGCGGTCGATGGATTCTGCGAATTCGTCGTTGGTAATCGTAACCTTGCTGCGCCGTGCAGCGAGTATCGCAGACTCGTTGACGAGGTTCGCGATGTCTGCGCCGCTGAAGCCCATCGTCTGCTTGGCGATGCGTTCCATGTCAATGTCTTCCGCGAGCGGCTTGCCTTTGGAGTGCACCTTGAGTATCTGCTCGCGACCGCGCACATCCGGGTTGTCCAGCACCACGCGCCGATCGAAGCGTCCGGGACGCAGCAACGCGGGGTCGAGAATGTCTGGGCGGTTCGTCGCGGCGATGATGATGATGTTCGTGTTGACATCGAAGCCGTCCATTTCGACGAGAATCTGATTCAGCGTCTGTTCGCGCTCGTCGTGTCCGCCGCCAAGCCCGGCACCGCGATGCCGTCCGACCGCGTCTATCTCGTCCACGAAGACGATGCACGGCGCATTACGCTTCGCCTGCTCGAAAAGGTCGCGCACGCGGCTCGCGCCGACACCCACGAACATCTCGACGAACTCCGAGCCGCTGATGGACAGGAACGGAACGCCCGCCTCGCCCGCGACCGCACGCGCCAGCAGGGTCTTGCCCGTGCCCGGCGGACCAATGAGCAGCACGCCCTTTGGTATCTTCGCGCCGAGGCTGACGAAGCGCTCCGGTACTTTCAGGAACTCGACGACTTCTTGCAGTTCTTCCTTCGCCTCTTCCACGCCTGCGACATCCGAGAAACTGACGGCGGGGCTGTTGCCTACGAACATGCGCGCGCGGCTCTTGCCGAAGCTGAAAGTCTGGTTGCTGTTGCCCTGCGCTTGGCGCATCATAAACAGCAGTATCGCGCCGAAGAAAATCAGCGGCAGGAAGTTAACCAGAATGCCTAATAGGCTGCCCAGCCCGCCCGTGCCTTTAACATCGACTCTAACGGGCGAAGTCGCCGGATCGACGCCGGACGCGATGAGCATCTCGTGCATGCTCGCGCCGGCTTCTTTGCGGGACGAGTAGCTTTCGCCCGAAGTGGAAAAGACGGCGAGCCTATCGCCGCGCACCTCGATTCGTTCGATTTCGCCGCGCACAGAGCGTGAAATGACCTCGCTGACGGGGATCTCATCCGAGCCGCCGAGCGTGTCTGAAAATAGCGTGAAGAAAATCGCGAGAACAGCCACCGTAATAAGCAGATAAATAAAGCTGTTTCGCATTAGCCGGGGACTCATCGCTCCTCCGTAACAACGGTGCGGGCGCCTATGTTCGCCCGCATCTGCGTGTCAAAGCATCCTATCAGGACGCGCATATCATGCTCAATATCATACCCATAATACATTAAATCCCATCCCTGCGTAAAGGCGCGCACACGCGGAGCAGTGGCACATGCCCCTGCTATACACTCTATACACTGACATTAGTGTAAGTTAGGCGAGAATTATCGTATGGCAGGGCGGCTATATGAGTCCCTTCCCGACTGAGTAAGTGTTAGAAGTAAATGTTAGAAATGAGGCAAGCCTGAAATCCGCCTCAATTTATTAGAACAAGTGTATTGACATGCTGGGTATAACCTGCTATGTTCCAAGCAGGATAGAAACACGAACATTCCGGCAAACGTAAACAGATTATTCTCAAACCACACCGAACTCACGGAGGCTGATATGGCGAAGCGGAGCGGGACGAATAGTAAGATTACCAGGCTGAACACGGAAGCCGACAAAGAAAAGGCGCTGGAGCTCGCCTTGGGGCAGATTGATAAGCACTTCGGCAGCGGCGCGGTGATGAAGCTTGGCGACTCTATGACAGACGACTTTTCCGGCGCGATTTCCACCGGCTCAATTTCGCTGGATGTAGCGCTAGGCGTGGGCGGCGTGCCGCGCGGTCGCGTTGTCGAGATTTACGGCGCGGAATCGTCCGGCAAGACCACGCTCGCCTATCATGTGATGGCGAATGCGCAAGAAGAAGGCGGCACCGCGGCGTACATCGACGCGGAGCACGCGCTTGATCCCGCATATGCGGCGAAATGCGGCGTTGACATCGAGGAACTGCTAGTGTCGCAGCCGGACACTGCCGAGCAAGGCTTGGAAATATGCGAATACCTCGTCCGCAGCGGCGCGGTGGACATCGTTGTTGTGGACAGTGTGGCGGCACTGGTGCCGCGCGCTGAACTTGAAGGCGATATGGGCGACACTCATGTCGGTCTGCAGGCGCGGCTGATGTCTCAGGCGCTACGCAAGCTGACATCCGCGATAAGCCGCTCGAACACCTGCGTGATATTCATCAACCAGCTTCGTGAGAAAGTTGGGGTATTCTTCGGCAATCCGGAAGTTACGCCGGGCGGTCGTGCGCTTAAGTTCTACAGCTCGGTGCGCGTGGACTTGCGCCGGACGGAATCCATCAAGCAGGGCAGCGACGTGATGGGCAATCGCGTGCGTGCGCGCATCGTCAAGAACAAGGTCGCGCCGCCGTTCCGCGTGGCAGAGTTCGACATTATGTACAGCGAGGGCATCAGCAAATACGGTGAGTTGCTGGACATTGGCGTGGACGAGGGCATCATCCGTAAGAGCGGTTCGTTCTACTCCTACGGCGACATCCGGCTCGGGCAGGGACGCGAAAACTCCAAGATATTCCTGACCGAAAACTTCGGCATATCATCCGAAATCGAGGAGCAAGTCCGCCGCAAGCTCTCGCCGCAAATCATCATCGAAGACGCGTCAGAAGACGATGATTCCGTGCCGCTGACGGTGATTGGAGATTAGGTGCTTAGCTTATATGATGAGAAGGATCGGGGTGAATAGAATTGGCGGGTCCCCTTGCTGAGTCGGCGATTAGTGATGCTTTGCATCACGGTCGTGCGCTGCTTAAGTTCATGTCCCCCAACGACGTAGGCACGACCGGCAGTCATCAGGCTGGCTTTTATTTGCCTAAAGGCGCGTGGGGAATGTACACGCCGCACGCTCCGCTCGATGGGAGAAACGATAAGCACGTAGTCACTATTCATTGGGAGGGCACAAGAGAGACCAAGTCAGTGGTAACTTGGTACGGGACAGGGACACGCAGCGAATATAGGCTTACGCGCTTTGGTCGTAATTTTATGTTCAAGGACGACTATTTTGTAGGTAGTCTCCTTGTTCTTGTCCCCGTGGATATTTCAAATTTTCGCGCTCATGTACTCGATATTGATGAAGACATCCTTGAAGCGCAAGTTGCACTTGGTGTAGAAATAGTCTCCGGATGGGGCATCTATGATAGAACCCAGCCGGCCATTGAAGAACAGGACGAATGTCTTCGCCACCGATTACACGAATTTATGGCGGGGATAGATGATTTCCCAAGTGGAGATGAGTTCTCAGAAGAGACAAGAATGGCGCTTATTGACTGCGTGCCAGGCTTTATCAACTTGAGTGCGGACGAGAAGATAATCAAGGGAAGAGACACGGAATACGAACTATTCAAACTGGTCGAGCAGTCAATATGCGGGCCGATCGTTGAGCGTGGATTCAGAAGTATAGATGAGTTTGTGTCTGTAGCAAATTCCATAACGAATCGACGTCGATCCCGAGCCGGTCGATCGTTTGAAAATCACATAAGGTTCACACTTAGAGATGCTGAAATACCCTTCGAGCATCAGCCTGATGTGGATGGAAGGCCTGACTTCATTATCCCGAGTGCGGCCGCTTACAACGACTTCGATTATCCTGTTGACCGATTATTCGTTATTGGGGCTAAGACCACATCAAGGGAGCGCTGGCGGCAACTGCTTGATGAAGGCAGGAGAATTCGGAGTAAATACTTCATGACTCTTCAACCTAATATGTCCAATAGGCAATTCGATGCAATTGTTGACGCTGATGTGAGGCTTGTAGTTCCTGAGTCCTTACACACCGGATACCCTATCGGCGCAATCAGAAGCGATGAACTCTTGAGTGTTCACAGGTTTATAGACATGGTGCGAGAGTCCTTGGCATGGTGAATATCGCCGTGTCAACTCTCGGACTAAGTTATTCAGCGCCAGAAGGACCTGGGATGTTAACCACCGCAAAGTACAAAGACGTATCGTGGGACTTTAGGAAGTCCGACACCAAGGAATACACGCATTGCTTCCACAACTACCCCGCGATGATGATTCCGCAGGTAGTTCGGAAACTCTTGGAACGTTATGGCGTACATGACGGCTGGCTGCTGGATCCCTACTGTGGCACGGGCACATCGCTGGTTGAAGCCTCTATTTTCGGCATGAATGCTGTAGGCTGCGACATCAACCCCCTGGTGCGCTTGATTGCTACAGCCAAGACTACCCCTGTTTCACTGGACAAGTTAGACGGACACATTGAAGTTCTCCAAGATAAGCTCACTCGATTCAGGCTTGACAGGAACGGTCTGCCTTCCACTAACATTCCGCATATCTTGAATATGGATTACTGGTTTTCCAATGATGTCGCCAAGCAGTTGTCGATGATTAGAGAGCACATCCTATCCGTAAAAGACGCAGTTGCCCGTAACTTCCTGTGGGTGGCATTCTCGGAGACGGTGAGGGAGTGTTCATATACTAAGAACGGCGAGTTCAAATTGGTGCGAATGGCGCCTGATAAACTGGAATCCCATAATCCAGATGTATTCGGGACATTTAGAGGCAAGCTGGCGCGCAATAGAGACGGGTTAGCCGCCTATATCAAGCGGCGGCAGGATGTCAATGTGCTAGTCACGGATGCGAATACCGCTAACGACGAGACACCACGCCCGCCTAAATCGTTCGATTTGGTGATTACCTCTCCGCCTTATGGGGATTCGCCGACTACGGTTGCATACGGGCAGTTCTCCCGCCTTTCGGCAGAGTGGATAGGATTGCCCAATCCAAGAAAGGTTGACCGGCTTTCGATGGGTGGCACTCGCAAGGATGGATATCTGCCGGACTCGCCGGTTTCGCCCGCAATAGAAGAAATTCGTATTGCCGACAGAAAGCGGGCGCGTCAGGTCGAGTTGTTTTACTTTGATTTAAGGCAAAGCATCAGAACTGTCACTTCGGTTACATCCGATGAAGCGACGGTGTGCTATGTTGTGGGAAATCGTAGAGTGAAAGGCGTTACCCTACCGACGGACGAGTTTGTCGCGTTCACTTTCGGCGAACTGGGGTTTTCGCATGAGGAAACTGTTGTCAGAAATATACCCAACAAGCGTATGCCTTCGGTGAATAGCCCTTCTAATGTAACCGGCAAGACGGACACGACAATGCGTGAAGAGAGTATAGTAGTATGCCAAAGGAGAGAATGAGCAATACTCGCCCGCCTTTACGCGCGCCCTTACCCTTGATACACTATGCGGACATACTTTGTACTTTCTTATACTACCATTACATTCATCGTGTGTTGCCACCCGCAGCATCCGCAGTGGGAGTTTGCAGGGTCCGCGTGACCTGAAATGAACGACGATAGCGACAGTAGCCAGACGAGGCGCGCAAGCGCCTCCGCAATCCGCCTCCTGGCACTCCGACCAAGGACCGAATTTGAGGTCCTTAACCACCTGTGCCGCAAATTTCCCCGCGACATCGCGGAACGGGTCGTTGCCGACTTGCGCCGCAGCTCACTTATCGACGACGCCGAGTTCGCACGCCTCTGGACGGAAAGCAGACTCCGCGCGAAACCACGCAGCGCGTGGCTCATCAAGCGCGAATTGCTGAATAAGGGCGTCAAGAGCGATCACGCCGATGCCGCCGTCAGCGAGTGCGACGACTCCGAAAGCGCCCATCGCGCCGCCGAACAGTACGCTCGCCGGTTGCACGGTGCCGACTACAATACCTTTCACCGCAGACTCTACGGCTATTTGGGCAGGCGCGGCTTTAGCCAATCCGTCAGCCGCAGCGTCGTCTCTAGCCTTTGGCGCGCCCGCGAACAGGGCGCGGAACGGGGGTAATCTCAATTATGGCGGAAGCACAGTTATCGAGCATAATTCTGATAGGTATCTGCATCCTGCTATCGGCGTTCTTCTCGTCATCGGAGGCTGCGTATCTAAAACTCGAACGCTTGCGTCTGGCGCATCTGGTCAACACGGGCAGGCCCGGCGCGAAACGCATCGCATCATGGATCGAAAGCCCCGAACGCCTGCTGTCCACGATCCTGCTCGGCAATAACCTCGTTAATGTGGCGTTCACCGCGCTGATAACCGTGGTCGCGCTCGATCTGCTCGGTGAAGGGCGCGAAGGCATGGCGACTATCATCGCCACCGTTGTGGGCACCGCGCTATTGCTCGTGTTTGGCGAAACCATCCCCAAAACCATCGCCGTGCACCAGTCCGAACGCCTCGCATTCTGGTACGCGCGGCCGCTTCGCATGCTAGAAAGGCTATTCTGGCCTATCATCATCCTGATGCAATTCATTACTCGATTCACGACCAGAATACTAGGCGTTGAACAAGAGGCGCGGGATTCCATAAGCGAGGGTGAGTTGCGATCGCTCATCGACATCGGCGAGGAAGAAGGCGTCTTGGAGCCGTCCGAAGCCGAGCTGTTGCAGAAGGTTTTTCGCTTCGGTGATATGCAGGTGCGCGAGGTGATGACGCCGCGTCCGGAGATTGTCGGCGTGCAGCGAGACGCTAAGCTCAGCGAGTTCCTGAGCGTGTACGGCGCGCACTCGCACACTCGCTTCCCCGTGTACAACGAATCCAGCGACGACATCATCGGCATCCTTTCGGCGAAGGACGTGCTGCGCACGATGGCGGACAACGGCGGCTTGGCGCTCGACGCGACTGTTACGGATGTAACGCGCGAGCCGCTGTTCGTGCCGGAAACGAAGCGCACCGCGGAGCTGTTCGCCGAAATGCGCAGCAATGGCAAGCAGATGGCGATCATCGTGGACGAGTACGGCGGCTTGGCTGGCTTGGTTACGCTCAAGCGGCTGTCGGAGGAAGTCGTCGGCGCGCACGGCGAGGAAGATGCGGCGCCTGAAGAAGAGTACGAGCATATCGGCGAAAACACGTTCCAAGTCGAGGCAGCGATGAGCATCGACGAGGCAAACGACGAGCTGGACTTGTCCTTACCGGACGGTGAGTTCGACACGGTGGCGGGCTTCATTCTCGACAAGCTCGGGCACATCCCGCACGAAGGCGAGACGCTGGACTACGAGGATCTGAAGATTGAGGTCATCGAGATGCGCAATCTCAAGATTGAGACCATCAAGATTACGCGCATGAACGCCTTCGAGAGCGGCAGACTGAGCGCGGCAAGGAACGATGCGGGCGGATGATAGCCGTCTTGTCGGCGCAATTCGGCGGCGCGTCTCCGACGCTCTAGTAGAACACGACCTTGCGGGCAGGCGCATTCTCGTCGCGCTGTCCGGCGGTCCCGACTCCCTGACACTGCTGCATGCCTTGCATAGCGCGCGAAACGACTGTGGGCTGACCCTGTACGGCGCGCACCTCAACCATAGACTGCGCGGCGCGGAATCGGATGCAGACGCAGAGTTCGCGGTGTCCACATTCGCGCAAATCGGCATCCCATTCACCTGCGAAAGTGCGGATGTTGCCGCGTATCGTGATAAGCGCAGATTATCTCTCGAAGATGCGGCGCGGCAAGTGCGCTACGCTTTCCTCGCCGATGCAGCCGAACAGTACGGCGCGGATGCCATCGCGCTCGGACACACGGCGGACGACCAGGCGGAGACCGTGCTGATGCATATAATTCGCGGCAGTGGCTTGGACGGCATACGCGGAATGCAGACGCTGGACACGCGGCGCATCGCTGGGATGAGCGAGCGCAAGGGCGATGGCAAGGACAAGGCAATCGCGTTGTTCCGCCCGCTGTTGAGTGCGACTCGCGCACAGACTCATGCATACTGCGCCGCGCTAGGTCTGACACCGCGCATTGATTCATCGAACACATCGCCGGAGTTTCTGCGAAACCGCGTCCGCTTGGAGCTAATGCCCTTGCTGGAACAGCTGAACCCGTCAATGCAAGCGGCGCTGCTGCGTCTGGCGCGAAACGCCACGCAAGACAGCGATTACATTCGAGAACACGCCGCCGCCATGTGGGGCGATGTGGCACAACTGACCGGCGACGGACACAGCAAGGTCGTAGCACTAAACACCGCCGCGCTGCGCCACGAACATCCCGCGATTCAAAGCTATGTGCTGCGTCACGCCATCGAAGCAGTCGGTGGCGAAATAACGCAACGGAGCATCCTAGACGCGACACGCCTATTAAGCAGCGCGCCCGGCAAGATGTTGAACCTGCCCGGACGATTGTGCTTCACAACAGACTACGGCAAGGCGTTCATCGGCAATGCTGACGCGCTCGATGAGCGGCTGTCGTCGTTGCCCAAACTGCGCGGCGAGTTTCCGCTTACAGTGCCGGGTGAAGTTCAGACGGGCGTTTGGCGAATCAGAGCTACCATAGAAGAATTAAAAGCACCCGAACATGAAAAGACGGTCGCCGATGCACGCAAAATCGCCGCGTCTGCAGAATGGCAAGACGGCACGACAATCGTGGAGTCGCTGGACCTCGACAGCGTAGGCAGCGGGCTGCGGATACGGGCACGACAGCCGGGGGACAGGTTCCAGCCGTTAGGCATGGCAGGTAGCAAGTCGCTGCGAGCGTTCATGATAGACGCGCGGGTGCCACGAAGATGGCGCGAAGGCTTGCCGCTGCTGGTATCCGAGCGCGGAATAGTGTGCGTTCCCGCCTGGCGCATCGCAGACTGGGCGCGCATCACGGATACGACGAAGCGCGTGCTGCGGCTTGAAGTAAATTATGCCTCGTGAACGCCTTGTCATATTGGAACGAAATACAGGATATTGGACGCAAGGCTGAGAAAACTCTTTAGGGCTCGTTATCCGACACATCCCGCACTTACGATGGTCTGTCTTCAAGCATTCTAACGCGCTCGCGCAACAGTCTATTTTCCGCCTCGGAAGCTTCTGCCCGCGCTTCGGCTTCTTTCGCGTGGGCCGCGGATTCTTCGGGCGTGGGTATGAAAGCGCCGGTGGAGGGATCGCGCAAGCGTATCTGTTCCTTGTCCCAGCATATATCCAACCCCAATATGGGACTGTGCCCCCAAATCAGGCCGTCCGACTCGTGGTGAATTTCCATCGCTTCGTAGTGGTTGCCGATGAGCGTATCGCCTGCGAGCGCCGCGTCATGGAACTCGCCGCCCGTGTGATCGAACCGCCAATACTCGCGCACTCCATAAGCGGCGTATCCCTCACGCTTCACCGTGTAATCGCGCCTGCCTGTACTGCGAGATGCTACTTCTAGAACGAAGTCGGGCGGCTTGCCCACTTCGCTTATCACATAGCCGTTGCGCGCCACGATCGCCTGCGGATCTACTCCAAAGGTTACTATGCAGTCAGGTACGAAGTTCTCGGAGTCGTTCTCGCCATCGTGCCGCAAGTAGCCTTCGCCCGCCACAAGCACATCGTCACGGTGCGCGAAGTGATAGCGGACGATGCTTCCGAAATCGAGCAGTCGCATTGTCTGCTGCATATCAGGCTCTCTCGGCGGATCCGGCAATGGAATTATGTGAGCGTACTTGCCTGCAGCCTTTGTAGGCTGGGCGACGCCTTGCATGGTCATGTTCATCCTCACTGGTCGTAGCCGCTATGAAACACGCGAATACTTTGAGGACATTGTATCACAGAATAGAATCGCGCCTTGAACGAGGACGACTTCGCAGGAGCCTTCGCCCTAGTGTACCTGAAGTTAAAGCAACCCAATCCCAAACTTCCCCCAGAAAGGGGAAGGGTAATCTGAACTAGGGTCGTGCCTAGCCTAGGCTTATAAATGACAGAAATGACGCGGGTAAAGTCGCCTTACACTGCCCTACATAATGCGATCTAGGCGGGGGCTGGGGGTTATGCCGGGCATTCTGCCGCGTCGGGCTGTGGGCGTGCCATCGATTTCGTGAATCTCCGCATCGAAGCTCAGCGGTGGCGCGCCGCCTATCGCCTCGTCCACGCTGAAGCCGTTCACGGGCGCTCCCTGCTCCACGAAATCGCGGATTGTATCCTTGTTCACGCCGTCCGTGACGAAGATGTCCACATGCTGGAAGCCATTTGTGTCCAATTTCGCGCGAATCTCCTTCACCAAGCCGGGCGTTACGCCGCCACGCTCTGCGGGCGTGCTGAGATTCACACCGCGCAGCCGATTACCCAGCGCGTGCGCAACATTGAGCGCCTCTTCCGCCTCGTCCTTGAAAGTGTCTAATATCGCGATTCTGGGGACTTCCAGCGGCATGTGCCGATCATACGATTGCAGCGCGTCGATGGTGTTGCCGAGCAACAGCGGCAGGGCGTGCTGCATGTAGCCGGTAGGCGTTACGCCGGCGAGCCGCGCCCCCAGCGTGGATGAGACCGCGACGCAGCCGCCGATTACCGCCGCGTAGTCTATCAGCGGCACGACGTTGGGATGCGCGTGAGCGGGCGATGCGCAGACGACGGGGATGTTGCCCGCGGCATCCACGCACTCGCGGGCGGCGGTCGCCCAGCCGCTTGACGACGCCAGCATTCCGCATATCGTCTTCTCGTACAGCCCGATGACCGTGTACGCGGCTTTGATCCGCAGCGCGACTTCGCCTGCCACCATCGCGCGGCCTTCGTTAAGCGCCCAGACTTCAACCCCGGTCTCCGGCAGCACCCTGCCCAGCAGCACGCGGACTTCGCCGATGCCGCACAGCACGCCGTCGCGCGTCGGACTGAACTCCAGCGTCACAGTCGGGCTGATATTCTCGGTGCGCAGGATGGTCTGCGTCCGCTGCGACTGCACATCGGTGCGATCGCCAACCAGCAAGGATGGTGCGAGTTCAAAATTGGAAGTGGTCATATATGCCTGTCCGTTACCGTCTTGGATTTGCGATTACAGGAATCGTTCCGTCCCGTTTATCCGGGAATGATTGATTCGGGAATGTTTGAATGGGGGCGAATCGAATAGAGAATAGTGCCTTGCTTGGTTGATATTCATTCGGAAGCGGACTATTGTAACGCGCCCGTTTACTGCGGGGCACCTACCAGCCGTGCGCCTAGGATTTTCTCCATGTGCTCCAATGCGTTGGCGTGAGCCTGTTCGTCGAATGACGCGACGCAGTCCAGCGGGACATACACGGCGTAGTCGCGGTTGCGCGCATCCGCGACGGTGTGCATCACGCAGATGTCGGTGCACACGCCGCAGACGATGACGCGTTCCGGCTGAAGTTCGGCGAGTATGCCCGCGAGGTTCGTCTCGAAGAACGCGCTGTAGCGGCGCTTGGTCAGGTGAATGCCTTCGTAACCACTCAGTTCGGGGATGATATCCGGCTCTCCCGTGCCGCGAACGCAATGCACGGGGAACATCTCGAACTCGAGGTCGTCCGGGTCGTGCGTGTCGCATATGAACACGACGCTACCGCCCGCCGCCTGCTCGCTCTCTATGAGGCGTTGCACATTCGGGATAATTTCGCGCGCGGCGTCCCCGCAATACAGGTTATGCCCGTCTTCCATAAAGCCGACGACCATATCCGTTACGAGCACAACATTCGCCATAAATCCGCCTCACATGCAAGCTTGCGACACCGCGTATCACAAGCACGAATCTTACAGGCACATATTATCTTGACCTGCCCCCATTCGCAATAGCGCGCTGGCGGGCGGCGTATTTCGCTTTGTCCCCTTCCTAGCTTCCTCTCATCGGGACCGACAGACGTAAGGGACAAAGAGACGCCATTGGAAGACCGACTACGCGCCTAAATCTGAAACACTTCGAAGGCTACGGCGTAGTCGCAGCCGAAGCGTTCGCCGGTGGCGGCGGCGTTGAAGGTTAGGAAGGTGTCCGGGTCGAAGTCCACGCCTAGGTTGTCAATATAGACGCGGTGCTTTTCCAGCGATTCCACGCCCTTGTCGATGAAGTCCGTTACATCGACGGCATGCGTGGAGTCTGCCGCGCCGCCCGTCAGCACGGTGCGCACGCCGTTCCAAGGCTCGTAGCCTTCGTCCAGCAGCTCGGGAAATATCCATCGGTTGCCTGCGTCTCTTGCGGAGTCCAGCGTCGCCAGACCGACGGCGCGATGGTCCGCCATGTTGAACTGCCCGCCGCCCCAGCGCAGCTCGAAGTTGTTGGTGAGTACGATGTCTGGCTTGTGCCTGCGGATGGAACGCGCGAGGTCGCGGCGCAGCGGCAATCCATACTCGACTATGCCGTCCGTGTAGTTCAGAAACTCTACGGTGTCCACGCCGACCACTGCGGCGCTGTCCAGCTCTTCCTGCTCGCGCAGCGGACCTGCCACCTCCGGCGTCATCGCGTCTATGCCCGCCTCGCCTCTCGTAACCATCAGGTAGGTTACCCGCTTGCCTTGCGATGTCCAACGGGCTATCGCGCTCGCTGCGCCATACTCCAAATCGTCCGGATGCGCCGCGACCGCCAGCATGCAGTCCCAGTCTTCCGGTAGCGCAAGCAGTCTATCGCCTGTCATATTCAATCAATCACCTTCCTGTCTATTCATCATGCTCGTGCTGTGTATCGACGCAAATTACCACGCTACAGCAGCGGCTTCACATTGCTGACGAACCTATCCATCGCGGCGAGCGTCTCGTCCACGCTGTCGGTGGGGAAGTTGAGCATCAGGTGGTTGATGCCCATACTTTCTAGGCGGTTGATGTCGGCGGCGACCTGCGCCGGGTCCCCTGTGAGCAGGCGGCGCTCGCCGTCAACTTCCTGCGCGCCGGCATCGCTGTACCAGTTCACGCTGTACGCGAAATCGAGCGTCGCCGGGTCTCTGCCGACGCGCTCCGCATTGGCGCGCACACGCGCGTGGTATTCGGCGAGTTGGTCGAATGTGCCGACCGGGAATTTCGGGTTGCTGCATATCGGATACCACGCGTCGCCGAGCTGGGCTGCGCGGCGCAGTGCGGGCGGGCTTTCGCCGCCTATCCAGATGGGCGGGTGCGGCTGCTGCACCGGCTTCGGCGCGAAACTGATGTCGGAGAAGCTGCAATACTTACCGTCGAATGTCGGGTTGTCGCTTGTCCACAGTTCCTTGAACGCGGCGATGTACTCGTTGCTGACCGCGCCGCGCTCTTCGTATGGCGGCGCGTCGATCGCCTCGAACTCCTCGCGCATCCAGCCGACGCCGCAGCCCACGATGAGCCTGCCCTGCGACACGACATCGATGGTCGAGAGAATCTTCGCCGTGAGCACGGGCGCGCGGTGCGGCAAAACCATGACCGATGTGAGCAACTTGATGGTGGATGTGATGCCCGCCAAGTAGCTGATGGTGACGAGCTGTTCCATATACTCGCCGGACGCCGAGCTGACGAACTCGCCGGTGTCATTGTACGGGTAGATTGAGTCGATGCTCGTGGGCACGACTATGTGGTCGCTGACGCTGAGAATGTCGAAGCCCATCTGCTCGCCTTGCTGCGCCAGTGTGACGATATTTTCCAGCGATGCCAGGGGCCCGCGGCTAGGCACTCCAAATCCGAATTCCATTGCATGCCTCCTTGCCTTGATTGTGGCGGCTTGTGGTGCTTGTAGGTTGTGTTAATGTGACTTATGGTAATTGTGGGTCGTGCTGTTCGTTGCTGATTCTTGGGCGATTCTTCCGTATCGAAAATTGAAAGCGGCTTGAAGATTACGACCCGCGGCTGCGCTGGTGGGGTCCTATGTAGCCGACGAGTACGCGCTCGGAGTCTTCGTCCCAGGCGAAGGCGATGCGGATGACGTTGCTATCGCGGCCGATACCCTTGCCGATGTGCTTGCGCAGCTCGTAAGTCGTGCCGTCCTTGCTAGTCGTGTACCACTCGCGGTACATGTTAAAGGTGGTGTCCGTCTGATCGGCAGCGTACCGCCAGCCGCTGCAAGTGTTGCGGATGGAGTCGTCCAAATCCACGACGCGCGATGCGCCGGTCTGCGAGCCGTGATATGTCGTCGCAAGCCACTCCAGAGCGCTCCAGACTTCCTTAGGCCTGCTGTAGTTGTAGTCGGGATCCGACTTCTTGTTCAGGCGAAACGCCAGCCGGTCGCGGTATCGCTGTTCCGCCAGCTCCCAAGCCTGCCGCACGCTCTCGACTTCGGCAATCATCGGCTCCGGCGCGGCGGCGTCTCGGTTGCTCACTTCGGACTCGTACGCGCTGCGCCAGTTCAGCTCCTGCGCCTCGCTGATTCGCAGCTGGTCTTTCAGCTCCGCCACCTCGTCGGACAGCGTCTTCTTGTCGGCATTCAGCCCGGTGACCTCGCCCTGCAGTGCGTTTACTTGGGTTTGCAGCGCGCGGAAGCCGTCTGTCGTCAGGGCGTTGTCTTGCGTCAACTCTTCGTTGGTGGTCTGTAAGGCATCGTACTGCTCTTGCAGCGCGGAAAGCTCGTCCTGAAGATTCGCGACTGTCTCGTGTTGCGTGGCCGCAGTCTGCGTTCCGTCCGGTGCGTCCGCATCATCTGCACCGGACTGCGAATCGTCCGGCGTTGCATCACAGGCGGGCGCAACGGACATCTGCGCGATTTCGTGCAATTTCGTGAGTGTCCCGACGATGGTTTCTTCTAGGACGTTGCGCTGCTCCCGGCGTTCCTGTTCCGCTGCGAAGGTTTCCGCTCGCGGCTGAATCTGTCGGTACGCGTCGAGGTCTGTCCTGAATGCCGCCAGCGTCTGCTTGGCATCGTCCACGCCTTCGAGAGTTGCCATCGCATGCGCGAGGTAATCTATATCCCAGTCTGCGCTCTGCTGCCAGAAGAATGCGAACTCTGCCTCGAAGTCGCTGAATATGGCGTTCAGGTCGTCGAGCAAGCCGCCGATGCGAAGTCGCTCTTCGTCCTTTCGTACGGATATTTCTTGCAACGATTCGGCGAACGCGGGGATGGTATCTTGCCAGATAGCAGCGGTCGCGGGCGTGTCTCCCAGCGCAGTGAGCATGGTGTTCAGCGCCAGTTCCAACTCGGCCCGCGTTGCTGCCGCAAGAACTGTGCCGCCCGTCGCATCCTCAGACGAAGCGTTCTCGTCGCTCTCGGACTTCGCGTGCATTCTTGCGTAGGCGAAGCGGGCTTTGGTCATCTGCAGTATGTCGTCTTCATCGAAGTCGTCGTGCTTTTCAGCCAGCAGCGCGACTTGCGTATCCCAAAAATCCTCATCCGCTTCATCCGCGAGAAAAACCGCCTTGTCGATTCCATTGAGATGTTCGTCGACGACTTCGCGCAGCCCCTGCTCGGCTTCCGCCCAAGCTTCGACGATGACGGGTCCGAATTCCGGAAGGATTTCCACACGCTCGGTGATGTGCTGCTTCAGTTGCGGCGGGGGTGCCTTGACAGGGTCTTTATTGAAGCCGGGGATGGGCTTACCCTTGCGTAATAACTGTCTGAATCTGGCCACCGTTTCCGCCGATAAATCGCCGTTCGCCTTCAGCGCTTGCACCACGCGGCTAATGGTCTTGTCCCGCTGGTTCGGCAATAGCATGTCTTCGTAGCGTTCTGTCATATTCATTCCTCCTGTGCGTATTGTAATAGAGCAGTTTCAATTGTTCCGATAATTCTTATTGTCCCTTCCCATCAAGAGGAAGGCTAGGGCGTAAGCATGAACGAAACACCGATGCCCGCAATTACCAACCCCTCACAGAATATATCCATACCGTAGGCTCCATAGTCGTATAATATCAGAAAGCAGGCGGCGCCTATGCGGTTGCGGTGCCATGGCGGTGCTATCGCGGATGTCGTATCCATCACGATGGCTTGTTTTTGATGGAAAACTTGGCTGATGATTCATTGATGATTGAGTGTTTTCTTATGTTATCCCGTACGCCTAACCTTACCCTAAAGGGGGGAAGGGACTTTGGGAATCGACGGCAGCGTTGCTGCAAAGGCGCGTCGCTGTCTTACGTGAATGAAACTTGAAACTTGGAGGGACGAATTGAAGGCAGTTTACATAACGGAACACGGCGGCACGGACGCGCTGACTTACGGCGACTTGCCGGAACCGGAGGTAGGCGCCAACGATGTCAAGGTGCGCGTGCGCGCGTGCGCGTTGAACCGGCTGGATGTCTATACGCGGCAGGGGGCTCGCGGCACTCGCATACGATTCAAGGGACCGCATGTGCTGGGTGGCGACGTGTCCGGCGAGGTGGCCGAAGTGGGCGGAGAAGTGCGCCGCGTGGGTGTGGGCGAGCGTGTCGTGGTCAATCCGCGCATCACCTGCAACCAGTGCCGTTTCTGCCTGTCGGGAGAAGAAGAACTGTGTCCCAACGCTAGGATGCTCGGTTCGACCGTCAGCGGCGGATATGCGGAATACGTCTGCGTGCCTGCTGTCAATGTGGAGCCGATACCGGATTCGCTATCGTATGTGCAGGCGGCGTCGCTGCCTACGGTGTTCCTGCCGTGCTGGACGATACTCGTGCGAAAGGCTCAGCTCAAGGCGTGGGAGACACTGCTGATACCTTCGGCGTCCAGCGGCGTGGGCACGGCGGGCATACAGGTCGCGAAGAATGTGCTGGGCGCGAGCGTCATCACCACCACCAGCAGCGAGGAAAAGGCGCAGAGGGCGCGAGAACTCGGAGCGGACGAGGTTATCAACTACACGACGGAAGATGTCGCCGAGCGCGTGAAGGAAATCACCGACGGGCAGGGCGTAAATGTCGTGCTAGACCATGTAGGCGCGGACTTCTACCCGGCGGCAGTAAGGTCACTCGCGATGGGCGGACGTTACGGCATCTGCGGCGTAACCAGCGGCTACCGCGCCGACCTGCAGATGGGCTTGATGTTCCTGCGCTATCACACCATCTTCGGCGTCTTCATGGGCCGCAAAGAAGACCTACGCCAAATAGTCGAACAAGCCGGCAGAGGTGTAATCAGCAGCATAATCCACGAAACATTCGCACTAGAAGAAGCCGCAAAAGCGCACGAAGCTATGGAAGCGCTAAACTTCTTCGGCAAATTAGTGCTGACGATGGAGTAGGCAGTACCTTCCCCTTGATAAGGCTTGGAGGGGGGCGAGGATTGCACATGCACTTCCCCGATAATCTGTGGCAATAAGATAAATGAGAACGCCATCCCTAGCCCGGTATCGATGTATCGGACAGAGATAGCGTTCTCTTATCGCTCTGTTTCGCGTCAGTCGCGGTTATGCTCTACACGTTCACCGCCGGCTCCCTGATGGGGAGATTGGAGCGTACTTCGGGGTTGACTAGCGACATCGGGAAGTTGCCGGTCAGTACGCGCGCGGTCTCCTGCCCGACGCGCATGGGCGACCTTACGCGCGAGTTGTTGGAGCTGCCCGCCGAGTGCGGCGTTACGATGACATTGTCCATCTTCAGCAGCGGATTGTCCGCCGGCGTCGGCTCTTCCTCGAACACGTCCAAGCCTGCGCCTGCGATTTCGCCGTTGTTCAGCGCGTCTATCATCGCTGCTTCGTCAACCGTCGGTCCGCGGCAGGTGTTGATGAAGTACGCAGTGGGCTTCATCAGCTTGAAGAAGTCCGCGCCGACCAGCTTGCGAGTCTCGTCGTTGAGAGGCGTGTGCATGGAAACGAAGTCCGAGTCTGCCGCGAGCTCTTCGAGAGTGGCGACGGGACGGACGCGGTATTCCTTGGTTACCCACGGCGGGCAGTACGGATCGTAAGTGATGACATCCATGCCGAGCGCCTGCGCCTTGCGCGCGACCGCTCGGGCGATGTTGCCGAACGCGACAAGCCCGAGAGTCTGCCCGTCGATGGGCGCCATAGGCATAATTGCGTCGCGAGTCTCCGCGCCCCACTTGCCCTCGCGCACTAGGTTGTGCAGGATGGTCAGCTTCTTGGCGCAAGCCATCAGCATCACGATCGCGTGGTTCGACACCTCTTCGGTGCAGAAGCCCGCGCAGTTGATAACCATCAGGCCCTGGTCGGTCGCGGCGTTGTGGTCGATTTGGTTGAAGCCGTGGCTGCCGACGATGATAGCCTGCGCCGTGTCTATCTCCTCGATAACCTCGCGCGGCATCTCCACGCCGCCGTTCAGAATGACATCCGCGCCCTTGCACGCCTCGATAATCTCGCCCTGAGTCTCGACCACGCTGATTTCAATCTCGTAGTCCAACCCTTGCAAGCCTTCCTCAATGAGGGTGGTGTCAGGCGCCCCTCTGCCTACATATGCCACTTTGTGTTCTGCCAATTCAGTTCCTCCTTCATGGTGGTTGTGATGTTGTGATCGTGATTGCCTATTTTTCGGATATTTGATGGCGCAGCCGTTCGATTTCCGTAAGAAGTTCACGGTTGCGCGCCTCGGCTGCATCGGCGCGCTCTTCAGCTGCGTCGGCGCGCTCTTCGGCTGCGATACGCTTATCAATCGTCCTGCCCGTTACTGGGTCAAGCACATCGAATTCGTTCCCGTCCCAGTAGAAGTCCACTTCCAGTAGTGGACTGTATCCAATAACCGAACCGTCCGCTTCCTCTTGAAGTTCATACTGCCGATACTCGCCTTCGACCAACCGCTCGCCCGCAAGCGGCTGTCCGTAGTAGTCGCCGCCCGTCGGGTCGAAGCGCCAGTACTCGGCTATCCCCAACTCCGCGTACAGGTCGCGCTTGTGTCCCAAGTCGTTCAAGGCGGTGCTTTGCGACGCCACTTCCAGCGCAAAGTCGGGTGCCTTGCCAATCTCCCATATCCAAAAGTTGGGCAGGTTACGACGGATGGATTCGTTAGGGACATCGAATGCGATGAAAAAGTCCGGCGCGACGCGGGCATTGCCGTTGGTTTCGTCGTAGGAGACGAATACCATGCCTGACATGAATACATCCGGACGGTCTTCAAAGAGTTCCCTGAGCAGATTGATGATTCTCATTAGGGGTGATTCTTGCAGCACACCGTCCTCCACCGGTTCCGGCTCTTCGTAGAAGATGTCGGGCAGCGTCCTGTTAACCCAAGCGTTGGTTATCTTCTTGAATGTCTTGGTTGTAGTCCTTGTCGTTGCCACCATCAGCCTCCGACAATCTGTTGTAGCCTTGCGCGGGTTCTAATCTTAACAGAGGATATCGCTAACTGTCGCTGTCGCCGAATCGCTCGCGGACCTCTTCGGGGCTGCGGTTGCCGTAGGCTGCCATCTCGGATACTAGCGCGTCGTCTTGTAAGTCTTCGGGTTGGATTCGCACCATATATTGTTGTGCGACTTTGTAGCGCTCGGAGTCGGTATCGACCATGCGGACTCGCGTCCTGCCGGTGTCGGGGTCGCGCAGTTCGTCGAATGTCAGCGTGCTCAACTTTTCGCCGTCTAGGTAGATTAAGCCGCCGTTGGCGAATCTGTCGTCTTCGGGCGCGGACAGCAGCAGCCGCGCCGCGCCGTAGCCCAGACTGCGCGTGTAGTCGATGTCGAACGACAATGGCGATGCGCAGCGCAGTTCGTAGCCGATTGTAACATCTACCATTCCGAGGTTCTTGCCCGCGTCCGCGAAGCGCTGCTGTATCGCACGGCGCAGCATTGCGGACAGCGGCAGTTCGCCCAGCCGTATGTGCCCGTGCGGATCGCGATTGACCTCTATGCCGGCGAGAGCCGCCAACTCTTCCGGATCGAACCGTTCTGCGACGCCTTCGGATATGACCGCAATGCCGTCTTCGCGCCCTTCGACCGCCTTGCGCTTGAGCATCGCGCCTTCGGTCATCTTCACCACATCGTCAACCTTAATTACCGGGTCGGGGAACTCTTCCGGGATGATGCTGAGCGCCGTGCCTGCCGAGCTGCCGATGCCGAGCGCGAGGTGTCCTGCCTTGCGCCCCATCACTATGACCACATACCAGCGGTTCGTTGTGCGGCTGTCGCGCATCAGGTTCTGCACAAGCTCCGTGCCGAGATGCCGCGCCGTCTCGAAGCCGAATGTGGGTATATCCCCGGGCAGCGGCAGGTCGTTGTCGATGGTCTTGGGGATGTGCGCCACGCGAACCGCGCCGCCGGACGCCTTCGCCACCTCCGCCGCGGACAATGCCGTATCTTCGCCGCCGATGGATGCCAGCCGCGTGATGCCGATCCGCCGCAGCGAGTCCACGCAATTCTGCAGGTGTTCAGGATTGCGCGTGGGATTGGCGCGCGATGTGCGCAGGATAGCGCCGCCTTCCGAGTGGATGAACCGCACATCCGCCGCCGTCAGAGGTTTGACATGTTCGGTGCTGCCCGCCATCAGATGGCTGAAGCCGTCCATAATGCCAAACACTTCTGCGCCATTGGCGAGCGCCGCCTGCGTACAGGCGCTGATGGCGCTGTTGATGCCGGGCGCCGGACCGCCGCCGACGAGGATGCCAAGCCTCACATTTTCAGCGTTCATCGTACCTCCTCAACCTGTTCACGCTCTTCGCGTTAAAGTCCCGTGTCATTGGCGCAGCCACGATGGCGAAAGGTTATAATGAAAGCCGTCCGTTTGCAACGATTAGTTGTCGCGAATCAGTATTCAGTTATCGGTCGTCAGTAGTTGACGACTATCTGATAGATTGATTGCCTGACACACTGAAAGGAAACGATGGATATTTTAGAGTACAACAGAGCCGCGTGGGACAGGAATGTTGACCGCGGCAATGTGTGGACTATTCCGGTGGATGAGGACGCAATCGCCGCCGCGAAACAAGGCGAGCCTGTCGTCTGGCTGACTGACAAGACTCCGGTGCCGCCCGGCTGGTTCGCGGAGATTCCGGGAAACGATATTCTGTGCCTAGCTTCGGCCGGCGGGCAGCAAGCGCCGCTCCTTGCCGCTGCCGGATACAATGTAACATCCTACGACAATTCGGAGCGGATGCTTGCCCAGGATAGGCTCGTTGCGGAGCGGGAAGACTTGGCACTGCGAACGGTGCAAGGCGACATGGCTGACCTGTCCGTGTTTGCGGACGCCAGCTTCGACCTTGTGTTTCACGCCATATCCAACATCTTCGCGCCAAGCGTGCTCCCTGTGTGGAGAGAAGCCTATCGCGTGCTGCGACCGGGCGGCGTGCTGATGGCAGGGTTCGTCAATCCGCTGGAGTTCATATTTGACCTTGAACTCTTGGAAAAGGGCGAGTTTGTGGTCAAACATACGCTGCCATACTCGGACACGAATAGCCTGTCGGAAGACGGTCTTCAACACTGGCTGGATGAAGGCGTACCGCTGGTATTCGGACATACGCTGACGGACCAGATCGGTGGGCAGATTGATGCAGGCTTCGTCATTACCGGATTCTACGAAGACAGACGGCTATCTGACGAGCGCAATGACGGTGAGGTATTTCTCTCCGAGTACACGTCAATATACATCGCAACACGCGCATTAAAGCAGGCTCGATAGTGGTTGTGCATTTCATGAAACCGGCGCTGCGGATAGGCGTGGTGGGCGCCAGCGTCGTCGTGGCGTCCGCGATAGCGATAGGAACTCTCGAACCGCCGGGCGTTGGCGCTTTAGCAACCGCGCTTGCTTGGCTGTCGGCGCAGGCGGCGGGCGCGCTGGGCGTTTCCGCGTCGTCTGATGGCGCAATTATTGAAGCCGGCGGTTTCAGCGCGTTCGTCGCCGCGCAATGCACCGCCATCGACATCATTCTCGTGTTCTGCGCGGGCGTGTTAATCTTCCCGGTGCCGCTCAAAGCGCGGATGTGGGCGCTCGCGCTGGGAATACCCGCGATAATCGCACTGAATTTCGCGCGCATAATCAGCCTAATGCTGATAGGCATCACTTTTCCGGAACACTTCGATTTCTTGCACTTGGCTGTATCACAACTGTCAATGGTAGTTGCCGCGTTTACTATATGGCTTCTATGGCTGCGAAGCGCATACGCCGGCAGATGGAACGGCGAGGCATTGTCGGCGCACTGACGCCCCTTGCTTCATAAGAAGAAGGTTAGCATAGGGCAATTTGCCGAATGCAGACGAAACCATGCCGTTCTCTTTGGCAATGCTCAGCCACTACTCTGATAATCAATCTCTAACGAAGGGAGTACCTAATGGACAAGGCTTTGGAGGGCGTGAAGGTGCTGGACTTGACGCATGTGCAGGCGGGTCCGTCTTGCACGCAGTTGCTCGGTTTTCTCGGCGCGGATGTCATCAAGCTCGAAGATGTCTGGGGCGGCGATTCTACACGCAGAGACCTGCGGCACGACGACGATTCGGATAGCTTCTACTTCCTGATATTCAACAACAACAAGCGTGCCGTCAGCATCAATCTAAAGACGGAAAAGGGCAAAGAACTCTTCACCGGGCTGCTGAAGTGGGCGGATGTGCTCGTGGAAAACTTCTCGCTCGGCATGCTGGACAGACTCGGCTTCGACTGGGACACGATGCAGGAAATCAACCCGGGCATAGTCTATACTGCCATCAAAGGCTTCGGTACATACGGGCCATACGCTCAATACAAGGGCTGGGAGATGGTCGCGCAGGCGGTCGGCGGCGCGATGGCGACGACGGGCTATCCGGACAGGCCGCCGGTCTATCTGTCGCCGGGCGTGGGCGATTCAGGCAGCGGTCTGCACGCCGCGATAGGTATTCTCGCCGCGCTGCGAAAGCGCGACATCACCGGCAAAGGACAGCGCGTGGAGGTCGCCATGCAAGACGCCGTGGTGAACCTGATGCGAATGCAGATGACACCCGTTCTGGGGTTGCAGCAGCCTGAGGCGCGGCGCGGCCACCGCGCGGGCAGGGGAATGCCACTCGTCTTTCCCTGCGCTCCCGGCGGTGCGGACGACTACATCATGATTTTCCCGCGCGGCGAAATGTGGCAGCTGCTGTTCGTGGCAATGGGCAGGGAAGACCTGATTGGCGACGATAGGTTCGCAGACTTAGAGTCGGTAGCGCAGCACGCGGACGAGATCGAAGAGATTATCTCCTCTTGGACGCGCCAACACACAAAGCACGACGCGATGCAAATTCTCGCAGGCGCAGGTGTTCTGGCAGGCGCGACGATGAACTCTTACGACTTGCTGGAAAACGAGCAGCTCAAAGCGCGCGAGATGGTCGTAACCGTCGAAGACGAAGTGCGCGGCGACTACACGATGCTCGGCTGCCCAATCAAACTATCCGACCAAGACGCCACCGTAACGCGCGCTCCGCGCTACGGCGAACACAACGACGAAGTGCTGACGACCATTCTCGGCTGCACAGCGGAAGATGTTGAGCAAATGAGGGAAGACGGCGTGATTGGATAATCGTACTCCCGTATGCGTTCTTCGTAGGGGCGACCGACCGGCGACCCTACACGGCGCCAACCGCCTAATGCCGCATGGTCACCTTGCTTAACAAGCGCCAATATACGCGCTCCGGCAGCATCCGTGCCGCGAGCGTTGCCGATCGCGCGTCTATGCCTACCGGGTTGCGGAAATTTGGCGCGGGCGATGTGATGA
The DNA here is from genome assembly GCA_009840355.1 of Chloroflexota bacterium. Taxonomy (NCBI): domain Bacteria; kingdom Bacillati; phylum Chloroflexota; species Chloroflexota bacterium. The sequence goes on along the minus strand of VXNZ01000056.1, from coordinate 216,205 downwards.
CCTTGTGCACGACTCTCGCCACGCGCGCCGGATCACCGCCGAAGCGGTGGAACATATCGCGGTTGAGATGATAGCGCCCAATGTATGGCGAATACACCGTATCGCTGTCCGCCGCCGCGCCTCTGATGGAGTTGTCCGGGAAGTTGGTGCGGAACAAGCCCGGCTCAACCATCGCCACGCGCACGCCGAAGGGCTGCACTTCCGTCTTCAGCGATTCGCTGATGCCTTCCAGCGCGAATTTGCTGGAAACATACGCGCCGTTGAACGGCGTCCCGATCCGTCCTAGCACCGAGCTGATGTTGACAATTGTGCCGCGCCGCCGTCGAATCATCGCGGGCAGCACCGCCTGCGTCATTCGCACGGCGGCGAAGAAGTTCGTCTCGAACTGCGCCTTCAACTCGGCGTCCGAAAGCGTTTCGACCGGTCCCCACAGACCAAAGCCCGCGTTGTTCACCAGTGCCTCCATCGCACCGCGCCGTTCAATGAGCGCCGGCATGACTCGCGCGACTTCCGCATCAGAATTGATGTCCAACTCCACGCCGGCTACCGAGCCACTGAGTCCCTCCGCTTCCGCCAACATCTCATCGAGGCGAGACGCGTCGCGGCTGGTGGCAATCACATCGAAACCGCAGGCTGCGAGATGCACCGCAGTTGCCCTACCGATGCCCGAAGACGCGCCGGTGATAAGCACATTGCCGCCGGTAGCGTATGCGCCGCGAGTATCTGCACCGCCGGTGCCCGCCGTGTTCTTACCGCGTCTGCGAAGTAATATCAGCAATTCACTTTGCCTCGTCCGACATTTCAGGCGGCTTGTCCTGCGATCCATCCTGCGTACCGTCAGCTGACAAGTCCTGCATGCGCGCCACGTTGCTGTCGCTGCGCTCTCGGACGACTTCGCGCAGCATATCGCCGAACAGCAACGACGATGAAGCGAGCGCGAGGAAGTCTTCGCCGGTCATAACCAGCAGTTCCACGCGTGTGTTGGCTCTGACGGACGACGAGCGTGGAGCGTTTCTCAGCAGCGACATCTCGCCGAAGTATTCTCCCACGCCCAGCTCTGCCACCTGCGTTTCATTACCGTCCTGTTCGTGCAGCACTTCCACCTCGCCGGAGATTATCACATAGAAGTCCTGCGCGATGTCGCCCCTGCTGTATATGTACTCACCCGCCTCGTAGTGCTGCCGCGATGTGCCGTGCGGTCGGTCGATGTCCACCTTCACAATGTCCGGCGGGAATATCAGGTCCATCGTCCAGTCCGTTACCACGCGCAGTCGGCGCTCGATGCGCGGCAGTTGCAGCAGGTAGAACGTGCGATACAGCCACCACGCGATAAAGCCTGACATCTCGACTCCGAACGATTGGCACGCCGCCGCGAATCCGCCCAGCGGCACGAACACGCCGCGGCTCTTGTATCGGAATGTCTTCGTTGGCATACCGCGAATGCTGGCAAGCACATTTTGCGCGGCTTGTTTCGCCTGCCGCAGCGCGAATTGCGCCGTCGGTGGGCAAAATCCGCCGCGCAGCGCATCCGGCACTAGCGCGCAATCGCCCACCGCCCAAAGGTTCTCGCCGCCTTGCACGGCAAGCGTATCGTCCACGACGAGCCGCCCGCGCTCCAGCTCGCATGTCAGGTCGGACAGGATAGGGTTGGGCGATGCGCCGATGGTCGCGACGAGTGTCTTGGTGGGGATGTACACGTCGTTCGCGAGCAGCGCGGATGCGCCCGTCGCGCCGACCAGACTCGTATGCAGGCGAATGTAGATGCCGCGTTTTTCCAGCAGCCTGTGGCTCAGGTTCGCCAGCCTTTCGCCTAGTTCGGGCAGGATGCGCCCGGAGCGATGCAGCAGGATAACGCGAAATTCATCGGGATCGACGTTGCGGTAGCTTTTGCTCGCCACGCGCAGGAATTCGTTGATTTCCGATGTAACCTCAACGCCGGTGTACCCGCCGCCCGCGATGACGAATGTCAGTATGCAATGCTTTTCAAACGGGTCTTCTTCCACATCGGCGGCTTCCAGCATGCTAATCAGGTGATTGCGTAAGCGTATCGCATCGCCCAACGTCTTGAATGGTAGCGCGTGCTCTTCCACGCCGTGAAACTGCGATAGATCGGTCGCGCTGCCTATGGCGAATATCAGGTGGTCGTACTTGACATATGTGAGCCGCGCGTGTCCGGGGTATCGAATGGCGACCGTGCGCTCATCCGTATCTACGAACTCTATTTCCGCCTGATGCACATTCGCGTACGGGACGATGCGGCGCACCGGGCTGACCACATTGAGCGGGCTTATCGCGCCGGAAATGACCTCTGCGAGCATCGGCTGGAATAGGAAGAAGTTGTCCCTGCTGATTAGCGTCAACTCAATCTCGCCACGCTTCGCCGCGCGCTGCAACTCGATAGCCGCATGCACGCCGCCATACCCGCCGCCCAAAATGACTACGGATGGAACATGCCCACCACGCTCAGTGCGCCGAAACCGTGAAAACATAGCGCCTCGTCAAATATATCAATGCCGAGAGTGTGTTCATCTAAATGCCGCGATTATGGCAGCGAATGTTGCCTCGATTGCGTTTCTCGTCCGGTGGCAAACCCCGTCTCGTACAATTGCATTGTCCGCGCAGCCATCGATGTCCCGTACTCCTCAAGGGTAGGGTTAGGGTGGGGCAAAATTGCCACTCACAGGACTCGCCGGACAGCGCAAAGCAGAACGCCCTCCGACACCACTTATCATTAAGTTATAGAATCTCGCCCATACTATCAAGCGCCTGTACTATAATCGTATAATCCCTGTGCGGCGAGTTACTGGTCCATACTTAGCGAATGCCGCCTTGCGAAGACCAACACCCCCATTCTAACCTTCTCCCGTTAAGGGGAAGGGACTACCGGAAGGCAAACACTCCATGGACAGGCGGACGATTATCTCAGTCATAGGCGAAGGCAACGCGCGTCCACGCATCGCGCTTCTCGCGGAACAAGTCGGCGCGGAGTTGGCGCGGCGTGGGGTCATCGTCGCTTGCGGCGGGCTTGGCGGCGTTATGGAAGCGGTTTGCCGCGGCGCGAAGTCCGTCGGCGGCACGACAATCGGCATTCTGCCCGGCGACAATCCGTTGTCCGGCAACGACTACATCGATATCCCAATCATCACCGGCATGGGCTACGCGCGAAATACCATCGTGGCGAAGACGGGCGCGGCGGTCGTCGCAGTCGGCGGCGCATACGGCACGCTGTCCGAGATTGGGCACGCGCTCGGTGACGGCATGCCCGTCATCGGCTTGGAAACTTGGGAACTCATACGCGGCGGCACTCCGGACGGCGGACCGGACTACAGCATCATCCGCGCCACCGATCCAGCAGACGCCGCCGAAAAGGCAATCGCAGCCGCAAATCAGCGGCTCGCGGACATCGCTGCAGGTAAGTCAACCATCCCTGAAATATACGACAGATGAGGCGCTCATGACAAAAGCAACCGGGACGACAATATCAGATGTGAAGGCGAGGGAAGTGCTGGATTCGCGGGGCAACCCGACCGTAGAGGTCGATGTCGCGCTGTCCGATGGCACCGTTGGGCGCGCGCTCGTACCGTCCGGCGCGAGCACCGGCGCGAACGAAGCGCTCGAACTGCGCGACGGCGATGGCGAGCGATACAGAGGACGCGGCGTTCTCGCGCCTATTGCGAACATCGACAAGCACATCAAGCCGGCAGTGCTGGGAATGTCCACGTCCGAGCAAGACGCGCTGGATAATGCGCTAATCGAACTCGACGGCACGCCGAACAAGTCGCGGCTTGGCGCGAACGCGATTCTGGGCGTATCGATGGCGGCGGCGCGCGCGGCGGCTCAGAGCGCGGGTAAACCCTTGTATGCGCATCTCGGCGGCGATGGCGCGTGCCTGCTGCCAGTCCCGATGCTCAACATCATCAACGGCGGCGCGCACGCTGCGGGTTCAACCGACTTCCAAGAGTTCATGGTAGTGCCGGCGGGATTCGACACATTTCGCGAGGCGCTGCGCGCGGGCGTGGAGATATATCACGCGCTTGCGGGCATACTGGGTTCGCGCGGATTGAGCACTAGCGTCGGCGACGAAGGCGGATTCGCGCCGCCGCTCGGCGACAACCAAGCCGCCGTCGATCTGATAATTGAGGCGATAGAGCACGCAAACTACCGCCCCGGCGAGCAGTGCCTCATCGCGCTCGATGTTGCCGCGTCCGAGCTGAGCAAGAACGCCTACCCCGCGGATAGGCTCATCGCCATCTACGGCGACTGGGTTGGCAAGTACCCGATAGTCAGCATCGAAGACGGCATATCCGAAGACGACTGGGAGGACTGGCGCACGCTGACAGACGCGATTGGCGGCAGTGTGCAGCTCGTAGGCGATGACTTGTTCACCACAAACACGGAGCTCGTAGGCAAGGGCATCGAGATGGGCGCGGGCAACGCAGTGCTAATCAAGCTCAACCAGATTGGCACGGTAACCGAAACGCTGAACGCTGTCAAAATGACGCAAGATGCCGGCTGGGGCGTGGTGATAAGCCACCGCAGCGGCGAGACCGAAGACACCACGATAGCCGACCTTGCTGTCGGCGTAGGCGCAGGGCAAATCAAAACCGGAGCCCCCGCCCGCGGCGAACGCACCGCCAAATATAACCGCCTACTACGCATCGAGGAAGAACTTGGCGGCAGGGCGCGGTTCGCAGGGCGGCAGGTGTTTGAGCGTTTTTTGAGGGGCAAGTAACCGGGCGGCAATTCCGGCGGATAAAATCACGGGACGGAGGAACATAATGGCAACGGCATATTCGCTCATAACGGACGAACAGGCGGCGATGATTCGCGGCGCGCCCGTGTTCTTCGTGGGATCCGCGGACTTCGACGGCGGCAAGGATGGCGATATTGATGCGGTGAATGTATCGCCGAAGGGCGGCGTTCCGCTGCACATCATCAGCCCGAACCGTGTGGCGTATCTTGACTATGTTGGCAGCGGCAACGAGACGGCGCGGCATTCGGACGCGGGCAGCCCTGTTACCGTGATGGTCTGCTCCTTTGAGGAAGATAATGCGGGCATAATTCGGCTGTACGGTCGCGCGCGCACTATGCCAATCGAAGATTCGCCGCTGGCCGATTTGCTGCTCGGATATGCCGCAGACGACATCGCTTTACCCATGCGCCAAGTGATAGACATTCAGGTGGAGAAGACCAGCACGAGCTGTGGCTACGGTGTGCCGGTGATGTCATTCGAGCGAGAGCGCACGATTGGGGACAGGGGTAGGCTGTATAAAGGCGAGCGTGTGCCGCAGCGCGCGTAATCGACCCAGCGTGAACCTTGCCGCTTAGCGCTTCACAGCCTCCGGCATTACCAGTGAAAGGCTACTTTACAAATGTCCGAAATCTACGACATCGCGAACGACTATGTGGAGCGATACGCCGCGCTCAATCCGTTCAGCGCGACATCCATCGGTGTACCGGGATACGACGACAAGATGGCAGACTTCTCGCCGCAGGGCGCGGATGCCAATGCCGACCTGAAACGCCGGACCATCGCCGCGCTGCAAGCCGCCGCCGTCGAAGGCGAGCGCGACCGCATCGCCAAAGAAGCGATGCTCGACGACCTGCGGACCGACTTGGACACGCACGACGCCGGCGAACACCTGCGCAGCCTGCGCGTGCTGGGCAGCCCGTTCCAGAGCATCCGCATGATATTCGACCTGATGCCGCGCGACACCGAAGAGCATTGGCGCAACATCGCCGCGCGCATGGCGCTCGTCCCGCAAGGTTTGTCGAGCTACCGCCAAAGCCTTGCTGAAGGCATGCGCCTATCGTCCACGAGCAGCCGTCGCCAAGCCGAAGGCTGCGCTCAACAAGCGCGCGTCTGGTCGGGTGAAGGCGGTAATAACGGCGCGAAGACCTTCTTCCATGAACTCATCGACGCGTTCGACGCAGCTGGCGTTGCATCGGACGCGCTGCGAGGCGATCTCGCGGCAGGCGCAGATGCAGCCGCGAGCGCATACGCCGATTTCGGGCGCTTCCTGACCGACGAATATCTGCATGCGGCATCATCGCAGGACGGCGTGGGCGAAGAGCGTTACGCGCTGGCGTCGCGCGCGTTCAACGGCGTGGAATTGGACTTCGCCGAGACATACGCTTGGGGCTGGGAGCAGCTGCGGTGGGTCGAAAGCGAGATGGCAAAGACCGCAGAGCGCATCCTGCCCGGCGCCGGCGTGGAAGCGGCTAAAGAATTGCTGGAGACCGACCCCGACCGCGCCATCGAAGGCGTGGACGCTTTCCAAAGGTGGATGCAAGAATTGCAGGACACCACTATCGCCGAGCTGAACGGCACGCACTTCGACATCCCTGAGCCCGTGAAGCGTATTGAGGCGATGATTGCGCCACCCGGCGGCGCGCTCGCGATGTACTACACCGCTCCGTCTGAAGACTTCAGCCGACCCGGGCGGACATGGTATCCGACCGGCGGCAAGACGCGATTTCCGCTTTGGGGCGAGGCGTCCATCGCGTACCACGAGGGCGTGCCCGGACATCACTTCGAGCGAGGCATCGCCAAATATCTGACCAGCGAGCTGTCACGCTTCCAGACGGCGATGGGTGGCACATCCGGCTACATCGAGGGCTGGGCGCTGTACGCCGAACGGCTGATGGCAGAACTCGGCTATCTGAGAAACCCGGACTACTATCTCGGCATGCTGCGCGCGCAAGCGCTCCGCAGCGTGCGCGTGATAATAGACATCGGCATGCACTTAGGCTATGCCATACCGGCGGACGCGGATTTCCATCCCGGCGAGGCGTGGTCGCCTGAGCTTGGATTGGAGTTCATCCGGCAGCGCAGCCACTTCCCACCCGACTTCGTGGCAAGCGAAGTTGATCGCTACCTAGGCATGCCCGCGCAGGCAATATCGTACAAAGTCGGCGAGCGCGAATGGCTAGACGCCCGCGACGACGCCAAGCAGCGAAAAGGCGCTAACTTCGACCTGAAAGAGTTCCACACTCGCGCGCTGAACCTCGGACCAATGGGCCTAGCCCAGATGCGCCGCGAAATGGCACGGGTGTAGTTCTTCGGTCGGTCAGTTCATCAGTCCGTCAGGGAAGGGAACACTATGCAGGCTCGTGCAGAAATACCGACGCTGGACACCATACGGGACGCGCTCACGCCCGCGCTCGAAGCAAGCGGTGCGCAGCGTGCAATCGTGTTCGGCTCTTATGCGCGCGGCGACGCAGACGAGTACAGCGCCTTGACCTGATAATCGTCGCGGAGACGGACAAGCACTTTTTGCAGCGGCATAAGGACTATCGCCCCGTGTTCAGGTTATGGGATCCCTGGGGCAAAAGCCTAGACATGCTGATTTACACTCCTAAAGAACTCGACGGCATGCAGCGCCAAAACCGCCCATTCATCTGCAGGGCTCTTGCGGAAGGGGTGGTAATCTATGAGGGAGAGTGAAGATGTAACGGGGATATGGATGCGCCAAGCCGAGCATGACCTAGACACACTGCCCGTTACCTGATGAGGAACGAGCGATACAGCTATGTATCCTTCGTAGCGCAACAGGTTGCGGAGAAAACCTTGAAGGCGCTTGCCTACCATCGCGGCGACAGCGATGTCTTTGGACACACACGGATAGCATTAGCGATCAGCCTTGAAGAGTCATACCACGAGCTTTCTAGGTTTCGTGAAATTGTGGAATCCTTGGAATCATACTATATGTACGAAGACGCGGAATATGCCCTGTATAATGCAGAGCAGATTTGTAATTTCGAGCGAAGCATCATCCCTTCGTGAAATCGCAATTGCATTTTGAAAAGACACAGCAAAGCATATCCACCATGGAATGGGAATGCCAATTTGAAGAAAGGGCTTGACGATACTATGACAACTCGCGTGGGCATCAACGGGTTCGGGCGCATCGGCAGGCAGGCGCTCCGCGCTATTATGGAACGCCATGCCGACACGCTAGAGGTCGTCGTCGTCAACGACAGGACCGACTTCGAGACCAACGCGCACCTGTTCAAGTACGACTCCACATACGGGATATATCCATCTGATGTGCAGGCGCTCGACGGATCGATTGTCATAGGCGACATGTCTATACAGGCATTCTCCGAAGCCGACCCCGCCGACCTGCGCTGGGGCGACGCTGGTGTGGACATCGTTATCGAGTGCACCGGCGTATTCACGGACGCGGACAACTCCGCGAAGCACCTGGCGTCCGGCGCGAAGAAGGTCATTATATCGGCGCCGGCGAGCAATGACGACATCACCCTTGTTTTGGGCGTCAACGAGCGCCGCTACGATCCGGACAAGCACAACATCGTGTCCAACGCATCCTGCACCACGAACTGCATCGCGCCGATGGCGAAGACGCTGAACGACAATTTCGGCGTGCAGCAAGGGCTGATGACGACCATCCACGCATACACGAACGACCAGCGCCTGCTGGACGGCGGACACTCGGATTTGAGGCGCGCGCGTGCCGGTGCGGTCAACATCATCCCCACATCGACCGGCGCGGCGAGGGCTGTCGGCGTCGTGCTGCCCGAACTCGACGGCAAGCTGAACGGCATGGCGATGCGCGTACCCACGCCCACCGGCTCGGTCACGGACTTCGTCGCCACGCTGGAACGGCCCGCGTCCGCGGACGAAGTAAACGCCGCATTCCAAGCCGCCGCCGCAAGCGAACTAAACGGCATCCTGGAATACAGCGAAGCGCCGCTAGTCAGCAGCGACATCATCAGGAACCCGCACAGCTGCGTCCTGGATGCGCTCTCCACGATGACCGTCGGCGAGAACATGGTCAAGGTAGTCGGCTGGTACGACAACGAATGGGGCTACAGCTGCCGCACCGCTGACCTCGCCGCATATATTGCAAGCAGGGGACTATAAATAAGAGTTTGCAGTTTTCAGCGAACAGTTATCAGTGTAGTTGTGGATGATGGATACACCTTTTGAATTGCCCAAGATGACGCCTTGCGTGTTCTGCGAACTGATAGCGGGGCGGTTTGACAAGGGGCTTGTGGAAGAGACCGAATTGACGCTCACAATCGTCAACATACGGCAGTATGAAGTGGGGCAAGTATTTGTCATTCCGCGCAGACACGCGCCGACTATACTTGACCTGACCGACGATGAACTGCATGCGATAATGCGTGCCGTGCGTAGAGTGTCCGTCGCGATGGTCAAGACATACTCGCCGGACGGCATTACGCTGTACAATAACAACGGCGTCGCCAGCATGCAGGAAGTCCCGCACTTCCACATGCATGTCGTGCCGCGCCGCAAGAGCAGTCTTTGGGGCGACGGTCCCTTGCACCTCGCCGCGCTTGAACGACGGTCGGCTGATATACTGGACAAGGTGCAGATTGATATTAAGCGAGAGCGCGAAATCGCTGAAGAGATAAGGGCGCAACTATGAGCGATGTACAGCAAGTGAAAGAGCGCATCCAACTCGTGCGCGACCTGTCAAACGAGATGGCAGCGTATCTGCACACTCTGCCCGACAATATCTGGCGCGACCCGGATGTGTATGCCAGCGCCTGTCCCGGTTGGAAGATTGCCGATGTCATCACGCACCTCATCCTTGGCGCGAATGTGTTCGGGTTGAGCATTACGAACGCTGTGAGGGGCAGCGTGGAGCCGCCGATGGGCTGGAATCCTCCATCAAGCCCGGAGCAGGGACTCGATCGGCTGGTGGACACGCGCAACGCCATCCACGAAGACCTGTTTTACGACTTCAACGCCAGCTGCAAGCGGTTCAACACGCTGCTGCTAGACCTCGACGAATCGTCTTATGCGCTGCCCACTTGGCATCCGTATTTCGTCATCAGCGTGGACAGGCTCATCGACATTCGCGCATCCGAGCTTGCGATACACTCGTGGGACATCCGCTACCCGATCGACCGCAATGCCAATCTCAGCGCGCGCGCCAAGACGTTCTTGCTGGAGTTCGTGCGGCGCTGGCTGCGCACGGGCTTTCAGGCAAGCGCTCCGCTAGACACGCCGATACGCTACCGCTTCGACTTGACGGACGCTGAGGGTGGTTACGACATCACCATCACCGGCGACCGCTTCCGCCATACGCCACTAGACGACGACTCGCCTGCCGATGTTACCTTCACCTGCGACACCGACACCTACATCCTGTTCTGCTACAGCCGTCTGCAACTGCGCCGCTCCGTCAGACGCGGCAGAATAGCCCTATCCGGCGACGAAACCCTAGCCGCCCAATTCGCAGACCGATTTCAAGGCGTGTAATTAACATCGATGTACAGGCTGGCTGTAATGTACAAGCTGGTTGTACAGGATTACTCCCTGCTATTCCGCTCCATCCCGGTCGCACACACATCGACGAGACAACAGCTCGCACACACGGGCGTCTTGCGGCACGCTTGCTTGCCGTGTTCCACGATGAGCGCATGATACTCCACGAACAGCGCAGTATCTTGTGGTAAATTGTTGGCGAACAGCGCGCGGTCGTGTGGCAGGTTGTCGGTGAACAGCCGCTGATGCGCGCCGTAAGACTGCGATTGAGGCGCGATTCCAAGCCGTTCAGTCAGCCGGCGCGAGTACGCGTCAACCACGAACACCGGCTTGTCCAGCGCATACAGCAGTATCGCGTCAGCAGTCTCTTCGCCGATGCCGCTGACGGCAAGCAGTTCGCGCCGTAATGTGTCGCAATCCGCCGCGCGCATCGCGTCTATGCTATCGCCGTAAGCGTCGCCGATGAACTTTACCAGTGCTTTCAACCGCCGTGCCTTGATGTTATAAAAACCGCTTGAATATATGAGCGCCGCGAGTTCTGCCGCGTCCATATCGCGAATCGCAGAAGGCGAGAGCGCGCCGGCGTCCTTCAACCGCGCGATAGCCAATTCCACATTCGCCCACGAAGTCGCCTGCGTCAGCACTGCTCCTACCATCACCTCAAACGGCGTGTCGGCAGGCCACCAGCGCTGCCCGCCGTAGCGCGCCAGCAGGCGCTCAAAGATTTCTTGTAGCCTTTCAGTCAAAAGTGATTCTTTCTCCACTATATACATCTATATGTACATCTATGTTCAGAATGGGCAGGATAGGATGCGTTGCCAATTAGCACAATCAGCAGCCTTCCCACACTTGTCGCGCCACTGCCGCGATATTAAACTGGTCGTGGGGCAATGGCAATCATATTGATACTTAGGAGCGAACTTGAGCGCATTCACCGACAAACTACATAGCGCAGCGAGCACGAATCGCAGTCTAGTGTGCGTGGGCTTGGATGTCGATCCCGCGCTGATGCCGCCCGCGCTGGCAAGAAATAGCGATATGCGGGCGTTCAACCGCGCCATCGTGGACGCGACGAAGGACCTGGTCTGCGCGTACAAGCCTAACATCGCCTTCTACGAGGCGCTCGGCATCGAAGGCTTGCAATTGCTGCACGACACGATAGCGCACATCCGCGAGACCGCGCCGGATGTCGTGCTGCTCTGCGATGCCAAGCGCGGCGACATTGGTTCGACCAGCGTCAAGTACGCCGGGGCGATGTTCGATTACTGGGGCTTCGACGCCGTTACCGTGAACGGATATATGGGTGGAGAATCGCTCGCACCATTCTTGGACTACGCGGACAAGGGCGTTTTTGTCTTGTGCCGCACATCAAATCAGGGCGCGCGCGAGTTCCAGGATATTATTGTGTCCGTCAATGCAGACAGTTCAGAAAGCGACGTCGCACCAGCCTACGGTCAAGAAATGCCGCTCTACGAGTGGGTTGCCGCGCGCGCATCCGAATGGAACGCCAACGGCAATATCGGTTTGGTCTTAGGTGCCACATCCCCGGATCAGATTGGCGTAATCAGACGACGCTGCCCCGGAATGCCGATACTCATACCCGGCATCGGAGCGCAAGGCGGCGAACTCGAAGCGTCCGTGAAGAACGGCATAGACCGCGATAACGGCGGCCGCAGCGTACCGCCCAACATCCTGATAAACTCCGCGCGCGGCATAATCTACGCCGACCGCAGCTCCGGCGAATTCGCGGACGGCGCGCGCACTGCGGCAATGCGCCTGCGAGACGCCATCAACGATGTTCTCGCAAACGAGGGCGTATCGTGGTAACGCAGTACGAAATTGGAGATTATGTGCGCCTGAAAAAGCGGCATCCCTGCGGCGAATTCGACTGGCGCGTAGTCCGCGTCGGCGCAGACATCGGAATCTCCTGCACAGGCTGCGCTCGCCGCGTAACCCTGCCGCGCTCATCGCTAGAACGCCGCATGCGCGGGCAGCCGTTCAAGGATGCGGCGCCTCCCCGGTAACGGCGCGACCAGAAATTCGAGTGTGTCGATATTTCCTGCTCGCGCTGAGATTTCATCGGCGGATGCGAAGAATGCCTTCCCTATGAACGGCATGAACTGCGCACAAGCAACTCGCAGTTACCCCGTTCATGCGTTGACACTCATTTGCCTTGTGCTTACAATATGCTGACAATCGGAAATTAACCACTGGAGGGGACGATCTGATGCTGGAATTGGTCATCGACGGCATCCGCGTGAGCCTAATGAACCAGCAGCGGGTTGTCATTCTTCGAGTGAAGGACACGGACAAATACCTGCCCATCTGGATTGGCCCCAGCGAAGCGGACGCGATCGCGCTGAAGTTGCAGAATGTAACCGTGCCTCGACCGCTGACCCACGATCTGCTGTTCGATGTCATCACATCGCTGAACGCGCAGGTTGACCGCATCGTCGTCTCCGACCTCACCGACGACACCTTCTTCGCCAAAATCGTGCTGCAAGTCAATGGCTCCGTGATGGAAGTAGATTCCCGTCCAAGCGACGCCCTAGCCCTAGCAGTGCGCACCGACTCTCCCATATTCGCGGAAACTGCCGTCGTGGATAAAGCGGCAATCATCCTCGACGCTGAGACCGGCAAAGCGGTACACGCCTCCGAGCACGAACTCGATGCGCCGCGCCCGGTGACCGAAGAAGAGCGCGCTAAACTATCCGCCTTTGAAGACTTCATCGGCTCGCTGGATATCGATCTGGATCAAGGTGACGCGCCAACACAGAATAGGTAACCCTGCGCCTACCAATGTGATGAACAATATGACCTCGCTAGAAATATAGCGAGGTCATTTGCATTCAGTCGTAGTGATGGCGCATAGTGGTAGCAAAGTACGGTGCTATTGCTGCTCCAGAGTCCTTTCTCCCATAGCGGGACGGGACTTTGCTGGTAGGCATTTATTTTGTAAGGCCACTTTCGTCCGGGCGCTAATCTGTGCGAGCGGGGCAGGGGACTAGCGCAAGCGCCACACGCCAACGTGTAAAGACGATCTCACAAACGCAATTTATACCTGTCATTTCGAGCAAAGCGAGAAATCTGAATTCGGAAACAGTTTTGCATACAACGATCCCTGCTTTCGCAGGGACATGCTTCAGGTTCCTCACTGCGTTCGGAATGACAAAGACAGCGCGGAATAGCAACATTAAGGATTTGTGAAATCGTCTCGTGTAACAATAAATTTACATTCTCAAAATGATTGTGATATACTACACAAGCCATTGAAGGAGGCGCGATTGAACGCCGAAAGATTGGCGCTGCTGCTTCAACTTCTGGGCATCGGTTGGTATGTGGCAATCTGTATCGCAGGCGGAACATACGGCGGCTATTTGCTTGATAAATGGCTGGAATTGAGACCTTTGTTCACTCTGTTGGGGCTTGGTTTAGGCATTGCGGTTGCGGCGGTAGGAATGATGCGGATGCTCTTGGCGGTCTTTTCCGCCGAACGGGACGAATAGGGCTGTCTTTCCGGATAAGCCCGACGGCTGACACTGAAAAGGATATTGTAGAGCGTGCTTAGCAATCCTAAGACTCTGGCAATACTTATAATCGCAGTAATCGCATTTGTAGTCAGTCTTTTAGGCGGTGCTCTTGGCAGCGCGTTCGGATTCGGCTTCCTCAGCGCGCCGCTGGCTCATATTCAGCTCCCCGCAGAACCCGTTCTCGCCGGCTACATCCTGCCCGGCTGGAAACTCATGAATACGATGATTGCCGCTTGGCTTGCGATCGTGATTCTGATTGTTATCTCCTTCCTCGCAACCCGTCGCATGCAAGAAGTGCCGACCGGATTGCAGAACCTCGTAGAAGTCTTCATCGAATTCTTCCTTGGCATGTGCGAACGAATCGCAGGTGCCGAACGCGCGCGCCGCTTCTTCCCGCTCGTGATGACAATTTTCCTGTTCATCATGGTTGCCAACTGGACAGGCATCCTGCCCGGCTTCGGCACAATCGGCAGGATAGAGTCGCCGGAAGAGTACATACACCACGTCGAAGATAAGTTGCCCGAAGGCGAGCAAGTTAACCTGCACGACATCCACCTGCAAGTGTTTGAGGGTGATGGCGGCTTCGGCTACTTGGGCTTTGGCTCGCTGGGGAACGACATCACCGCCCACGAGTACGAGGAAACCCACAGCGCCGGCGAGGGTAAGCAAGCGGGCATTCTAGTGCCGTTCCTGCGCAGCGCGAACACCGATGTGAACATGACACTCGCTATCGCGTTGATTTCCATGGTCACGATTCACATATGGGGCTTGTCCGCGCTCGGCTTCGGCCATGTGGGCAAGTTCATCAACTTCAAAGAAGGACCCGTCGGTCTATTCGTCGGCATACTCGAAGCCATCGGCGAAGTCGCCAAGATAATCAGCTTCACCTTCCGTCTGTTCGGCAACATGTTCGCAGGTGAGGTGCTGCTGTTCGCAATGGCGTTCCTGTTCCCGCTCATCGGGATCGTGCCGTTCCTCGGTCTGGAGCTGTTCGTCGGCGCGATACAGGCGTTCATCTTCGCAATGCTCACGCTGGTATTTGCGGTGATGGCAACCACGGCGCATGGCGGCGAGCATCACTAAACTACATCACCACATTGTTATTGTTGCATCACGACAACATCTATCTCATTCAGTCGAAAATGCGTAGGACCTGAAAAGTACAGGGTACGCAGAAATCAATACGAAGGAGAAGTGAAACATGGAAGATATGGCAAGCTTGGGAGCGGGTCTGGCTATCGGTCTGGGCGCTCTCGGGCCCGGTATCGGCATCGGCATGCTCGCCGCTAAGGCGATGGAGTCGCTCGGGCGCAACCCGGACGCCGCGGGCCCCATCCAGCAGAACATGATTCTCGCCATCGCGTTCACCGAGGCTATCGCGATTTACGCGCTGGTCGTGGCGATCATCATTAAGTTCGTCTAACCACACAACTGTAGCAAACAAACAGCGCTGCCTTCCCCTACGGCTACGGTGATAATCGCGCTACGGCGGTAAGCCGATAGCAGGTAATCCCATAGGGTATTGGGGGAAGGGAGCGGCAATGAAGGCATTCAGAAGATAGGGGAGAAGGCATGGAAGCCTTGGGTATCAACCTGCCGGGCTTGTTAACGCATATTATCAGCTTTCTGGTATTGCTCATAGTATTGCGGCTGACGCTGTACAAGCCCATCGTGAACATGCTCGACCAGCGTTCGCATCGCATTCGGGAAAGCCTCGAAGCTGCAGAGCGCGCGCAGCAAGAGTCCGCCGCGTCGCAAGAAGAAGTGGCAGCGCAGCTCGAAGCTGCCCGCGCCGAAGGTCAGCAGCTCATCGCGTCCGCGCGTGAGGTTGCCGACCGCTTCCGCGAGGAAGAGACCGCGAAGGTTAGGCAGGATATCGAAGCGGAGCGCAGCCGCGCTGAAGCCAATATCCAGCGCGAGCGAGACGCCGCCATCGAACAGCTCCGCAGCGAATTCGCAGGCTTGGCGATAACCGCCGCCGAGCAAGTTGTTGAACGCTCGCTCGACGAACAGGCGCACCAAGACATCATCGACCGCGTTCTGGAAGAGAGCGGCTCCCGTATAAATAGCAACTGAAGCGCAGTGGTGTAACTAGGTTGCGACAGGCACATCGAAACGGCTGCCAGCGTTTGGCGGCATCCATGAATTGAAGCGAGAAGGGTCAAATGGCAAGAGGAGCATCCGCGCGCAGGTACGCTCAAGCGGTCTTCGCGATAGCGCTGGATCAGGGCGAGCCTGATAGATGGCTCGACGACCTGGCATTGCTCACAGACGCGATGGCAAACGAAGAGTTCGCCGCCTTCCTGGACGCGCCGCAGTTCACATTGCAGCAGAAGACCGACCTGATTGCGGAGTCCATTGGCGATTCCGTAGGCGAGCTCGCGCGCAATCTCATATCGTTGCTCGCATCGCGCAATTCGGCTAGGCTCCTGCCGGGCATTACCGAGTCGTATCAGCAGATGCTTGACGAACACAACGGCGTCGAACGCGCCGAAATCGTGTCCGCCGTGCCGCTGGACGACGAACAGCAGCAGCGCATCGTGCAGATGCTCACGGGCATCGTAGGCAAGGACATTACGGCGACAACAAGGGTCGAGCCGTACCTGCTCGGAGGTTTCGTAGCGCGTGTCGGCGACAAAGTAATCGACGGCAGCACTAGAATGAAACTGGACGAACTGCGGCGCGAACTGGTGCAAGGCGCCTAGTCCATTAGGACGCATATAGGATCGCGCATTTAGGGCGCAGAGAAAAACTACAAGCGACATGCCCTTGGGAGCGTCGCTTCGGACGGAGGAGCTGCATGGCAGTTAGAGGACAAGACATTGCTTCGGTAATAAGGCGCCAGATTGAAGAGTTCGGGCGCGACCTGAGTATGGTTGATGTCGGCACGGTCGTTGAGGTTGGCGACGGCATTGCGCAGGTTCACGGCTTGTCCGGCGTCGCCTACAGCGAACTGCTGGAGTTCGAGGGCGGCATCATGGGCATGGCGCTGAACCTCGAAGAAGACAGCGTGGGTTCCGTGATTATGGGCGATCCACTTGCCGTCAAAGAGGGCAGCGAGGTCAGGAGCACCGGCCGCGTGGTCGTCGTCCCCACGGGCGATGACCTTGTCGGTCGTGTCGTGGACGCGCTGGGCCAGCCCATCGACGGCAAGGGCCCCATCAACACAAGCAGCACGCGCGAAGTTGAAGTAGTCGCGCCGAATGTGGCTATCCGCAGCTCGGTGGACACGCCGGTGCAGACGGGCATCAAGGCTATCGACGCGATGATCCCGGTCGGACGCGGGCAGCGTGAGCTAATCATCGGTGACCGCTCTACCGGCAAATCCGCCATCGCGCTTGATTCCATCATCAACCAGCGCGGCGGCGACCTTATCTGCATCTATGTCGCCATCGGGCAGAAGGTCGGCAAGGTGGCGCAGACTGTCGCGCTACTCGAGCAATACGGCGCGATGGACCACACCATCGTCGTCGCCGCGAACGCATCCGACCCCGCGCCAATGCAGTATCTCGCGCCATACGCGGGCTGCGCGATGGCTGAAGAGTTCATGTGGCAGGGCAAGGACGCGCTCATAATATACGACGACCTGTCCAAGCACGCCTGGGCGTATCGCCAGATGTCGCTGCTGCTTCGCCGCCCGCCGGGCCGCGAAGCATACCCGGGCGATGTCTTCTACCTGCACAGCCGGCTGCTAGAGCGCGCCGCGAAGCTCGACGAGGCAAACGGCGGCGGTTCCATCACCGCGCTGCCCATCATCGAGACGCTCGCCGGCGACGTGTCCGCGTATGTGCCAACTAATGTTATCTCCATCACGGACGGGCAGATATACCTTGAGCCTGAGCTGTTCAACTCCGGCATCCGCCCCGCCGTGAATGCCGGTCTCTCGGTGTCACGCGTGGGCAGCGCCGCACAAACTCGCGCAATCCGCGGAGTCGCGGGCAGCCTGCGGCTAGACCTCGCGCAGTACGCAGAGTTGCAGACATTCGCGCAGTTCGGCACCGCAGACCTTGACGCTGCAACACGACAGCAGCTCGAACGCGGCCAGCGCGCCACCGAAATCCTAAAGCAGGACCAGAACGCCCCAATTTCGATGGAACAGCAGGCGGCAATCCTGTACGCGCTCGCGAACGGCTATCTGGACGATGTTGAAATCGAAAAGGTTCGGGCGTTCGAGGCGGCCTTCGCAAGCTACTTCGCTTCCAACCAGCCCGACCTTCTCGCCGGCATAGCGGAGGCAAAGGACATTGGAGGCGACAGCGAAGAGGCTCTGAAGGCGGCGATTGACGACTTCAAGGCGAATGTGCCGTATTAGGTTTTCAGTAATCAGTAAACGATATGTGGTCTCGGCGATGACGATATGGGAGTATCTAGTTGTATCTCTTGGACAGAAGCGGGGAGGCACGTTGACGCCGGAAGAGGAGCAAAACGAACTTAACTCGTTGGGCAGTCAAGGCTGGGAACTTGTTAATGTTTCCCAAAGAATTTCAGGCATGAGAGGTCAGTACATCAGGGCTTACTTTAAGCGTCCAAAGCAGACCTAGAATCATTCTCATTCATACGCTGAACACCTGAGACAGGATCAAATATGGCAAGCGTAAGACAGATTAGGCGGCGCATTCGCAGCGTCGAGAATACGGCGAAAATCACGAAGGCGATGTCCATGATCGCGGCTTCCAAGATGCGCCGCACGCAGGAATCCGCCCTTCGTGGAAGGCCGTATTCCGATCTGATGCAGACGCTCTTGGCGCACCTCGCCGCGCAGACTCAGGACGACGAAGAGCATCACCCGCTGCTGGTGGAACGACCGCGCCGCAATGTCGGGCTGGTCGTCATATCGCCGGACAGGGGCTTGACCGGCGGCTTGAACTCCAATATCAACCGCGCCGCAGGGCAGTTCGTCGTCGATCAGGAAGGCGCAGGCGTCAAAGTGATCGCGCTCGGCAAGAAGGGCAGGGACTTTATGGTGCGGACGGGACAGGATGTCCAGGCCGTCTTCACCGATATTCCCGACCGACCGGGCTTGGATGTCGTAACGCCGGTCGCGCGCATGGTCATCGACTCGTTCACGAACGAAGATGTTGACGCCGTGTTCGTCGCATACGCCAACTTTGTGAACACGACGCTACAGCGTCCGACGGTAGCGCAGCTTCTGCCCGTAGTACCCGCCGAGCTCGAAGCGACACAGGCGGTCGGCTATATATACGAGCCGGACGAGCGCCCCGTGCTGGACGCGCTGCTGCCCCGCTATGTGGAAATGCAGCTCTACCACTATCTGCTCGAAGGCATCGCCAGCGAGCAGTCCGCGCGCATGGTCGCGATGCGAAACGCCACCGACAACGCCAATGAGATGGTGGGCGACCTTACGCTCGTGATGAACAAGGCGCGGCAGGAAACGATAACGAAGGAACTGCTGGACATCGTTGGCGGTGTCGCGGCGGTCGAACAATAGGGTAGTTGTCAGTTAGCAATAGTCGGTTGTCAGTGATTTAGATACTGCAAAGGTATTTTTATTACTGGACTTCCACTTTTTCGGATTCTCCACTTCAACTAAAAACTGATAACTAAAAACTGATAACTCTTTTACGGAGGAACCATGGCAACGGGAAAGGTAACCCAGGTCATCGGCACCGTGGTGGACGTTGAGTTTCCATCGGAAGAAATGCCGGCAATCTACAACGCGCTTGAGACCAGCATCGGCAATGAACGGCTGGTGCTGGAAGTTGAGCAGCACATAGGCAATAACTGGGTGCGCTGCCTCGCGCTCGGCGCGACAGAAGGGCTTGTGCGCGGCGTCGATGCCGTTGACACCGGCCAAGCCGTCTCCGTTCCCGTGGGCGACCCCACGCTCGGAAGGCTGTTCAACGCGCTCGGCGAGACTCTGGACGACCTAGAGGAAGTCGAAAGCGGCGACACCTGGCCCATCCACCGCAAGCCCCCTACCTTCGAGGATCAGGCGACGCAGGTCGAGATTCTGGAGACCGGCATCAAGGTTATGGACCTGATTACGCCCTTCACAAAGGGCGGTAAGGTCGGCGCATACGGTGGTGCGGGCGTCGGCAAGACGGTCATCATTCAGGAGCTCATCCGCAACATCAGCGAGGAGCACGAGGGCGTATCCGTATTCGCCGGCGTGGGCGAGCGCTCGCGTGAGGGTAATGACCTCTGGCGCGAAATGCAAGAATCCGGCGTGCTCGCCAACACGGTGCTCGTGTTCGGGCAGATGAACGAGCCGCCCGGAATTCGCGCGCGCGTCGGGCTGACAGGCCTGACGATGGCTGAGTACTTCAAGGAAGAACGCGGACAGGACGTGCTGCTTTTCGTGGACAACATCTACCGCTACATTCTCGCGGGCATGGAAGTCTCCGCGCTGCTCGGCAGAATGCCGTCCGCAGTGGGTTACCAGCCCACGCTCGGCACCGAGATGGGCGACCTTGAAGAGCGCATCACATCCTCGCTGAACGGCTCCATCACGTCGTTCCAGGCAATCTATGTGCCGGCGGACGACTACACCGACCCCGGAATCGTAACGACATTCGGACACCTAGACGCAGTTGTCGCGCTCGAACGCGCACTTGCGGCGCAGGGCTTGTACCCCGCCGTTGACCCGCTAACATCGTTCTCGCGCATCCTGGAGCCTGCGGTAGTCGGGCAGGAACATTACGATGTTGCGCGCGGCGTGCAGCAGGTGCTACAGCGCTACGCGGACTTGCAGGATATCATCGCAATTCTCGGTATCGAGGAACTCTCCGACGAGGACCGCCAGACTGTGGCGAGAGCGCGCAAGATTCAGCGTTTCCTCACGCAGCCCTTCTTCGTTGCGGAAGTGTTCACCGGCGCGCCGGGCCGCTTCGTGCCGATACGCGAGACGGTGCGCGGCTTCCGCGAGATTCTCGACGGACAGCACGACGACCTGCCGGAGCAGGCATTCTACATGGTCGGCACAATCGACGAAGCCGTGGAGCGCGCCGAACAAATGGCAGCAGTCAGCTAGACGAACCGCGTTAGTACAATTGCGTTGGCACAATGGCGACACAACTTGGGAGTGGCTGAATGGCTACTATGCGACTGGAAATAGTAACCGCCGAGCGGCGAGTGTATTCCGAAGATGTGGATATGCTAGTCGCGCCTGGCATCGACGGGCAATTGGGCATCTTGCCGAACCACGCGCCATTGCTGACGGCATTGCAGCCCGGTGAAATCCGCGTGGACAAAGACGGCGAAGAGTCGTACATGGCAGTAAGCGGAGGCTTCCTAGAGGTGCTCGCCAACCGTGTGACGATCCTCGCCGATACCGCTGAGCGCGCGGAAGAGATAGACATCGAGCGCGCCGAAGCCGCAGTTCGCCGAGCACAAGAACGCATTGCCGGCCGCGCCTCCGACCGGGACATGCAGCGCGCCGTAATGTCGCTGCGACGCTCGCAAGCCAGGCTTATAGCCGCCCGCCGCCGCCGTCCACGCCGAGGTGTGGGCGCGCCGCCGCCGTCGCAGCCTTCTTAAAGCGGCGCTTGTTAATTCCGGACTGAAAAAGAGTGATGAGGCAGAATCAATCTCCCATCACTCTTTTTCTATTCGGCGATAGATACATAATCAATGCATGACTACTATCAACACGCCTGATGACTTGCTGCTTATTCTGCGTGAAGATGCGGCTTTTAGCGCGACAATGCGGCGCGAACTGCTCACCGTCGAACTGCTGGAAGTGCCGCAGAGCGTCACGGCGTTGGTCGGACATGCCAACGCGACCAACGTGCGACTAGACCGTATGGACCAGACCATCGCGGCAATCGTTGAGCAGACCAACGCTATCGATAGGCGGCTTGACGTCGTGGAAAGAGACATCAACGGACTAGGCGAGTCCTTCAGGCGAGAAGTTCGCGCCCAATCCAGCTTCCGCGGCAACTACGCTCAAAGCGCCGCATCCGCATCCGACATCGAGATTGCCCATCTGTTCGCGTACAGGCATGGCTTGGAAGACATAAAGACTAGACATATATCCGGAAACAATCTGGAGGCGTGGCTTAGAGAGAACAGAGACTTGGTGAAGTCTCTGAACATTAGGAAAAGAGCCACAAGAACCTTCCTGTGCCCGGATATTATCGCGTCAGTTGAAAATTTGTACACTGCCGAAGACGAGACACCGGTGTACTACATCGTCGTCGAAGCCTCTTATACCGGAGACACGGAGGATGTTGACAGGGCTACTGACCATGCCAAGATTGTCCGATCGGTTACCGGGCTGGATGCCTATCCGGTAGTGGCGGCAGTTATGCCGGATGACGAGATGGAGCAGGCAACGCGGAGCAGGCTATATGACGAGCTAGAACAGTTCGTGGATGCCCGCGACGAGAACGGCGCATACTGGCATCGGCTCTACTCTGCAGACTTGAAGCCGCCCGAACCACGCTAACTCAAGCGGACACGACTTCACTCCATATCGCGCAAATAGAATGTCATCGATTGCAGCGATAGGACGGGATCGATGTTGCGCACTACTATGTTCATCGGGACTTTGGCGGCGACGGGCGCGTAGTTCAAGATGCCCTTGATGTTGTTCTCTATCAGCACATCTATGACGTTCTGCGCTTGCTGTGCGGGCACCGCGACGATGCCGATAGTGACGTGCTTGTCGATGACGGTATCGCTTAATTCAGACATCGGCTGCACATTGAACTCGCCGATAGTATTGCCAACCTGCGCGCGATCGCCATCGAACGCCGCCACGATGCGGAAGTTTTCGCGGTAGAAGCCGGGATAGTTGATGATCGCCCTGCCGAGCCGTCCCACGCCGACAAGACATGCGCGCCATTCGCGATCTAGCCCTAGTATCTCCTGCAGCTCGTTCAGCAGGAAGCGAACATCGTAGCCTCTGCCCTGCTTGCCGAACCGTCCGAAGTAGCTCAGGTCCTTGCGAATCTGTGCGGGCGTCATCTGCAGCAAGCTGCCGAGTTGCTGCGAACTCACCACATCAATCGACTCCGACAAGAGCTGTGATAACGCCCTAACATACAGAGGCAGCCTCAGAACGACTACCTCAGGCACCTCGACAGAGTCCATCGACATCCGAATCCTTACCCCCGCTGACTACACACTCAGAACTTTGTGGCAAATCGCACAAAGTATCTGCGTATTCTATTATTAAGGCATTATTTCGTCAAACACGACAGAACTCAAACTGCCAAGGCGAAACCCGTATCCTGTCCATCCATGTTCCCCGCCGCGCCGTTGCCCTATTGTTGACATACAGGGGATAGGTTGTTACAGTTGCTCTAATATGCTGCATTGCGCTTTCGACAACATCTGCGCCTGTATGAACGACCGCTAGGGGTTGGCAGGCATGCTTTGCCGAAGTCGATAAGACGCCCCGCTTAATTTAATCAAGCGGGGCTTTCTGTTTGCTGCATTATTCCCGCCCAGTTAATACATCCGACACCCACGCACACGCGGAAGGAGAGCGTTACGCAATGACCCAGACGGAATGGAAGCCTCGTGCCAAGAGCATCATCGAGATTCTTCCTGAAGAGATTGCCGATTTTGAGACACAGGTGGCTCGCTTCCGAGCGGGTGAATGGTCGGAGACCGATTTTATGGCATTCCGGCTGCGGCAGGGCGTTTATGGCCAGCGCCAGCCGGACGCGCAGATGTTCCGCATCAAGTGCCCGTTCGGTGGCGTCAACGCCGACCAGCTTGACGCGCTAGGCGAGGTCTCGGAGAAGTACGCGCCGCTGAAGAAGGGGCATGTTACCACGCGCGAGAACTTCCAGTTCCACCACATCAATCTCGATCACGGCGCCGAAATTATGCGGCTCATCGGCGATGTCGGGCTGAGCACGCGCGAGGCGTGCGGAAACACCGTGCGCAATGTTACCGGCTGCGCGGTCGCTGGCGTGTGCGCCAACGAGCCGTTCGATGTCACGCCATACGCCGCGGCGTACGCGCGATATTTCGTGCGGCATCCTTTCAGCCAGTCCCTGCCGCGCAAGATAAAGAGCGCGTTCTCCGGCTGCGACAGCGACTGCGCCATCACGCCCATCCACGATATCGGCTTCCTCCCGCGCGTTCAGGACGGGAAGAAGGGCTTCAAGATGGTCGTGGGTGGCGGCACATCCATTATGCCGCGTATCGCGCCGACGCTGTTTGAGTTCGTACCGGTCGAAGAATACCTGAAGATGACCGAGGCGGTGCTGCGCATATTCCACCGCACCAACGAACTGCGCCGCAACCGCATGAAGGCGCGCATCAAGTTCTACATCGCGCGTGTCGGTATCGACGAATTCCGCAAGGAAGTCGAAGAGGAAATCAAGCAGTCGTGGGCGCAGCGATCGTTCGACCCCGCCGACCTGATGTTCGTCGAGGACGAAGAGCAGGATGCCCCGGCGCTCGACGGCGATTTCGCCGCATTCGGAGACGACCCTGAATTCGGCCGCTGGCTGGAGACGAATGTCCAAGACCAGCGTCAGGACGGATACAAGGCGGTAACTGTCCGACTGCCGCTCGGCGATATAAACGCGCGGCAATTCCACCAGCTCGCCGATATGTCGCGCAAGTACGCCGGCGGTCGTGCGCGCATCACGCACCAGCAGAACCTGACATTCCGCTGGGTACCGGAAAACGCGCTCTACGAAGTCTGGCAGCGACTCAGCGACATCGGTTTCGGCGGATCAGGCGCACACGAAATCACCGACATCGTGTCCTGCCCCGGCACCGATAGCTGCAAGCTGGGCATCACGGCATCGATGGGTCTCGGCAGGGCGTTATCCGACGCGGTCGAAGATGTCGATAAGTCCGACCCGCTGGTGCGCGAGATGCATGTGAAGATGAGCGGCTGCCCCAACGGCTGCGGTCAACACCACATCGCGGACATCGGATTCCACGGCGCGGCGGCGCGAGGCCCGGGCGGACAGGTGCCTGCTTACGAACTCTTCCTCGGCGGCAGCTACTCGCAGGACGACCCGCGATTCGGTCAGCGCATCAAGGCGAAGATCCCCGCCAAGCGCGCGCCGGAAGCGTTGAAGAAAATCGTCGCCGACTACCAGAGCAGCCACGACGACGGCGAGTTGTTCAAGGACTACGTGCTGCGTCAAGGCACAGGCTACTTCGAGGAGATGATGGGCGAGTTCAAGGAGCTGCCCGACCTCAACCGCGAAACGCTAGAACAGTACATCGACTGGGACAAGACAGTCAAGTACGTCCTAGAACGCGGCGAAGGCGAGTGCGCCGTCTAGCGAGAACTAACATCGATACACAGGATGGATAGGATATAAAGCAGGGGCAGGCTTCAAGCCTGCCCCTGTTTCGTCTGTGCAAGATGGGAGTTACCGCTCTTGCGGCGGTAAAATGGGGAAATCACCGCTTACGGCGAAACCTGCTCCACCACGACCCGCCGCCATCTTCATCCCCATCGTCATCGTCGATATATCGTCCGCGCCACATCTTGCGCTCGCCGCGCGACTTGGACGGCCGCAGGAAAATCATCCCATAAGCGACGATGAAGATGATGAGGCCGGCCCAAGCAAGCAGCCCGACCATACCCGGTATGAACGGCCGCAGCAGTACAGCCGCGAGAATTATGCCAAGCGCGCCCAGCATAATCTTGCCCGGCGACACGCCCCAAGCCTTGCTGTTCAGCGCCTGCCGCGTGTACTGCCACACCATCCCTCGCAGACTGCGGTTTGCGCCACCCGAAGGCAGCGGCGCTTCCGATTCCGCCTTCCGCAGGATATCCTCGATTTCCTTCTGATACTGGTCAGGCATACCCGTTCCCCCGAATACGCTTATAACCCGTAGCCTATCTATCCTCAAATCCTAAACAACTGCTGAATGCGTGTCAACAGCAATATTCGTTAACATCGCCATTCTTGGCTGACAGTCCTGACCAACTGACTAACTGACCGACTTACCTAAAAGTGCGCAAATCGTGAACTTTCTTCAGTGTTTTCTAGCGCACAATCCACGTGCTATAATCTTAATCAGTATCGCAATTGTTTTATAGGAGATTCTGGTGCGTATTACTCAAGGGGAAATAGTCGATCTACAGACCGTGCTGCATATCGAACTGGAAGACGAAGAAGTTCGTCCATACATCGATATCGGCTACCAGAAAGTAAAGCCGCTCATCTCCTATCCCGGATTCCGTAAGGGGCGTGTGCCGCGCCATATCGCGCTGCAGATGCTGGGACGCGAGACGCTGCTGAACGAAGTGCTCGACACCATGCTGCCCGAGGTTACAGGCAGGGCGATCGACGAACAGCAGATTCAACCCGGTGGCATGCCCGAAATGGAGGTGTTAAACCTAGACCCCGTTACCTTCACCGCGACCGTGCCGCTCCGCCCTGAAGTAGAACTCGGCGATTACAAGGACATCCGAGTGGAAGTCGAACAGACGGAAGTTGGCGAAGAACAGATCGAGGAACGGCTGGAACGGCTGCGCGGCAGCGTGGCGTCATGGGAACCCGTAGAGCGTCCTGTCGCGATGGGCGACATGGTGACGATGACCGCCACCGGCACTGTCGAAGGCGACACCATACTCGATGAGACCGATACGGTGTACCTGCTGGTAGAAGACGCCGACCGCCCGTTCCCCGGCTTCGCTGAAGCGCTCGTCGGCGCCGAGATTGACACGCCAAGCGAGTTCGATCTGACGGTCGCGGACGATTTTCCCGTCGATGAGGTTGCGGGACAGCAGGTGCAAGTGTCGGTTACCGTCAGCGACATCAAAGAGCGCATAATGCCGGAACTCGACGATGAATTCGCGAAGAGCATCGGCGAGGGCTACGATTCGCTCGAAGCGCTGCGAGAGCAGGTTGTCGAAGAACTCAACGCTGAGTCCGAAAACGCCGCAGCCGAAGAACTGAGAGAGTCCGCAATCGACAGCTTGATTGAAGGCGCGACCGCGACCATCGCGCCGGTGATTATTCAGCACGAAGTCAATTACATGCTGAACGAGCAGGCGCAGACGCTCGCCCGCATCAACATCCGCATGGACGACTATATGCGCTCCATCGGCAGTACGGAGGCGGAACTGCGCGAGCAAATGCGCGAACAAGCGGAAATGCGAATTAAGCGCGCCGCCGCACTTGAAAGGCTGGGCGAAGCGGAAGGCATCGACGTTGAGGACGACGAGGTGGACGAGCGCATTCAGACCATCATTGATGTAAACCGCGAACAGAATCCGGACGCGCCCGAAACTCCAGAAATTACTGACGACATGCGAGCCAACATCCGCCGCATGATGCACTCGCAAAAGGTGATGGAGCGTCTCGTAGAAATCGCCAAGGGCGAAGCGATCGATACCGACCAGTCTGCTGCAACTGCCGAAGCGGGCGAACCCGCCGAATCCGACGCCGACGACAACGACGATGCGGAACCAACCGCAGAACAGGACGAGTCCACGAGCGGCTAGACCCGTTCGCCCATAACAAATGCTTAACAAACGCATAACCGGCGACATCGGACCGCCGGAGACGATTACATCTGTCACACCGTTATCACACCTGAAATCACCAATATACCTGACCGGGGGAATGACCCCTACGCTTCAAGGAGATATACCGATGCTGTTTAGGCCCGAAGATTTAAGCGCGAGTGAATTGCTGCAGGGCGGTGGGCCTGAGAATGTCATTCCTATGGTCGTGGAGTCTGGCCCACGCGGCGAGCGCGCCTACGACATCTACTCGATGCTGCTGAAAGAGCGCATCGTGTATCTGGGAACACCCATCAACGACCAAGTGGCGAACGCCATCATCGCGCAGCTGCTGTTCCTAGACAGGGAAGACCCGGAGCGCGATGTCAGCCTGTACATCAACTCGCCGGGCGGCGTCATATACGCCGGTCTCGCGATATACGACACTATGAACCTCATTCGCCCCGATGTCTCCACCATCTGCGTTGGCTTGGCGGCGAGCATGGGAACCGTTCTGCTAACCGCAGGAGCCAAGGGAAAGCGTTTCGCGCTGCCGGATTCGACCATCCATATGCACCAGGCGATGGGCGGCGCGCAAGGACAGGCGAGCGATGTGGAAATCGCCGCGCGCGAGATCCTGCGCCTGCAGGATAAGATTCGCACCATCCTGTCCAATACCACAGGGCAGTCCTACGACCAAATCGCGCAGGACACCGACCGCGACCACTACATGAGCGCGGACCAGGCTCAAGAATACGGGCTGATAGACGAAGTTCTAGCGTCATCCAGCGGCGCATAACCATCGCGCCCGATGATCCGATAATCCTCCGTAATGTCGTCAATTTGGTGTCAATAGTGTCATGGCGTCGGCCGTCTTAATCTACCGCCGGCGTCGCAACCCAGATAGTTTTCCGGAGCTTCCGCATTATGACTAGCAGGACCGATTACCGTTGCTCCTTCTGCGACAAGGCGCAGGCGCAGGTTAAGCGCCTAATCGCAGGTCCCGACCGGGTGTTCATCTGCGACGAGTGCGTGCTGCTCTGCGATCAGATTATCGCCGAAGACGGTCCCGCGCAGCCCACCGTCATTGCGAATCCGATGGCGACTGGCCTAAACCCGAAGCTTATCTACGAAAGCCTCGAAGAATATGTCGTAGGGCAGGACCTCGCCAAGAAAATCCTGAGCGTCGCCGTCTATAACCACTACAAGCGCATCAGCTCCGCGCAGACACAGTCCGAAGTGGAAATACAGAAGGCGAACATACTGATGCTAGGGCCGTCCGGCTCCGGCAAAACACACATCGCGCAGACACTCGCGCGCATATTGCAGGTGCCGTTCGCCATCGCGGACGCAACATCACTCACCGAGGCGGGCTATGTCGGCGAGGATGTGGAGAATATCCTGTTGCGTCTAATTCAGGCGGCGGATTACGATGTGGCGCGCGCCGAGCAAGGCATTATCTACATCGACGAAATAGACAAGATAGCGCGCAAGAGCGTCAACCCGTCGATCACGCGTGATGTGTCCGGCGAGGGTGTGCAGCAGGCGCTACTGAAGATTATCGAAGGCTGCGAGGCGAATGTGCCGCCGCAGGGCGGTCGTAAGCATCCGCACCAGGACTTCCTGAAAATCAAGACCGACAATGTGCTGTTCATGTGCGGCGGTGCGTTCGAGGGCATGGAAGAAATCATCAACCGGCGCGTGTTCAAGAGCAAGCATTCCATCGGCTTCACCGGCTCGGCAAGCTGGAGCGCGGAGACCGAAGAGAATGTGCTGCACCATGTCAACTCTGACGACCTGATGGAATATGGCTTCATCCCCGAGTTCGTGGGACGCCTGCCCGTCATCGCCACGCTGGACACGCTGGACGAGGCAGCGCTAATCAAGGTGCTAAGCGAGCCGAAGAACGCGCTTGTGCGTCAATACCAGTCGCTCTTTGACATGGATGACGTTGAGCTAATCTTCACACACGACGCGCTCGCCGCAGCCGCAGAGCAGGCGCTGCAGCACAAGACTGGTGCGCGCGGCTTGCGCACCATCCTAGAGAACACGCTGCTTGATGTGATGTACGAACTGCCCAGTATGAAGGACGTCCGCCGCTGCACGGTGGACGCCGACGCTATCTGGGGCAACGCCCCCGTAACACTAATCCTGAAAAACGGCGAAATAGTTCAGATGCCCACCCCACCGCTAATGCTAGAAAAGAAGTCGGCATAGCGCGCTTCATACCCGCCATCACTACAATCACCTAAAGGCCTTCTCTCATCAATAAGGGAAGGCTTTTTGCTTTGCGCTACGCTCAAACGCAGAGACGAATCTAACGGGGTGTACAGGATGGTTAGGATGAGTCCACTACCCAAACACAAAAAAACGCTCTTAAGACGCCGCTCAAAAGTATTGTAAAAGTATAATTTTCCGTTTAACATTTGTCGCACCTAGCATACTTGACCGCGAGGCGATGCCCCGATGCGACGACTCTACAAGACGCCCACGCCCGGCGCGCTTGACAAGCCACTCGACGATTTCGTTGGCACGCACCTCGCGCCTTCGTCCAGCCGAGTGCCACCGATCCACCGTGAAATCACAACCTGCTATGCGTACATGTGCCCCTACGCATACGGTTGCACCGAGAAGACGCGCCGTCCGGCACAAGTGCTGATGCGCCGTTGCATGCGCTACAAGCCCGAAGACTTGCGGATTCGCGCCGGCGTATCGGAATACGCGCTCGACCTGCTCGCCAAGCGCCGCAAGTCCGGCGACGGTCTCGCCGCCGAGACGACAGCCATCCTCGACGAACTCCGCCCAAACGGTCCCTTACGCAAGACTGCGTAAAGCGATCAAGACTCACTCATGAACGACGACTCCAGGGTAGTCTGCCACACGCCCACGCCCGGCAAAAAGCCAACGCGCATCCACAAGTGGAAGTACGACCTGCTGCGCGGCATCATCTTAGACATCCTAGACAGCAGCGCGGACGGCGTGGAGTTCCGCAGCCTGCCATCCTTCGTTGACGCGTGCTTGAATCCTGAACAGCGCGCAAATCTCGGCTCAGTCGGCTGGTACACCACCACCGTCAAGCTAGACATGGAAGTGCAAGGCGACATTGAGCGCATCCCCAATGCCAGCCCGCAACGCCTGCGCCTAGTCGATCGGTCGCGCCAGCCCGGCGCAAATGCTGAATCGCGTAGTCCTTAATGGCAGTTGCGCGGCGATAGCGTCTGCGTCCGCTGTGGTGATGAGCGTTTGGTGATACTGTGCTGCCAGTCCGAGCACTTGCTCTCGCCGTACCGCGTCCAGTTCGGATAACACATCGTCCAGCAGCAGAACAGGTTCCTGCCCGCGCTTTGATTTCAGGTATGCGCCTTCCGCCAGTTTCAGCGCGAGAACCGCGGTGCGCGACTGCCCACGCGATGCGAATCCTGCGGCGTCCAGTCCGTCGAGCGCCAGCGCAATATCGTCCCGATGTGGCCCGGTTACCGTGATGCCCCGCGCGAGTTCCTGCCGCTGCCGTTCCGCCAATTGCGCGCGCAATGCGTCCGCTATGGCGCTCGCCGATTCCGAGTCAGGCGGCAGCCCGACATTCGGCTGATATTCGACAGTCAGCCGTTCGCTGCCGCCGCTCAGATTTGCATATATCGGCATCGCGCCGTCGGACAGCGCATTCACCGTGTCAATGCGCTGCGCCATTATGCGGCTGCCTTCTGCAACCAACTGGTCATCCCAGAATGCAAGCTCGCCGACTTGGGATGCGCCTTCGCGAATCTGTTTCAGCAGGGAATTGCGCTGCCGCACAACGCGCTCGTATCGCTGAACCGTGCGCAGATACTCGTTGTCGATTTGCGAAATGAGAATGTTCAGGTATCGCCGCCGCACGCTTGGCGAGCCGTACACCAGATCAAGGTCGTCCGCGCTGAACATCACCGCGTTTAGATGTCCAATCAGCGCAGACGCCCGGCGCGGCGCTCCGTTCACGCGGAAGTATTTCTGTGTAGATAGCGCAGGCTGCGTTGCAGATGCGCTCGCGCCCGACATGGTGCTGCGAAAGTTGATCTGCAAGTTCACCACATCGTCCTGCCGCTGCACATTGGCGGCGACCTGCGTGTAGAACTCGCTTGCGCCATTGGTGCGCCGAATCAACTCGCCGTCGGTGGAAGCGCGAGGCGAGCGTGCCACCGCCAGCATATATTGCGACTCGATTAGGTTGCTCTTGCCCGCGCCATTCTCGCCCTGAAACAGGGTCATTCCCGGCTGCAGGTCAAGCTCCAGCCGCTCATAGTTGCGAAAGTTCGTCAGGCTTATGTGCGAGATATAGATGTCGTGCCTCGCCGCGCTGAGATTATAGGCTGATATAGGTTTCGTTGGATTTTATCATAGCCTTAAACGGCGACTTCGCTGATCGACGATAGTTAGGCTTTGTGGACATTTCGACGATGGCTCTAATTTCCTTGTCATTTCGAGCGAAAGCGAGAAATCTGAAGTCTAAAGTAGGCTGTTATGCGACGATTTTAGATTCCTCACTACGTTTCGGAATGACATGATGAGCGTATCTGGGCAAATGTCCACAGAACCTAGTCGCAGGGGTAGCAATCTGGGCGTTTAGTCGTTGTGTCTTGTCTCATTCCTAACCTTCTCCCATAAGGGCCGACAGGGAAGAGGTATGTATTGGCTTGCTAAATTGTCTCACAACACAGCGCAGGCTAGAAACCGCCGCAAGAATGTTGATAGAATTGGGGGAAGGTCGCTGGGAGAGGGCAAGATGCAGACTGGCATAGATGAATCCACAATAAACCTATCGGAACTTGGCGAACTTGTTCTGCAAGGCGAGGACGCAACGCGCGTATTCCCCGGCTGTGAGTGCGCCCCATGAACTACCTCGCGCTTGCGGGTGGCGTGGGCGGCGCTAAGTTGGCGCTCGGGCTGTCCAGGGTTTTGCCGCCTTCCGACCTTACCGTCGTGGTCAATACGGGCGATGACGAGGAGTTTCACGGCCTTTACGTGTCGCCCGATGTGGACACAGTGATGTACACACTCGCCGGCTTGTCCAACCCGGAGACGGGCTGGGGCATCACAGGCGAGACGTTCAATGCGCTGGAACGGCTGAACGCTTATGGCGCGGACAGCTGGTTCAACCTCGGCGACAAAGACCTCGCGACCCATATCCGCCGGACACACCTGCTGCGACAAGGCGAGCCGCTCTCCGCTGTTACGGACTCGCTGCGAAGGGCGCTCGGCGTGGCGCATCCTATTGTCCCGATGAGCGACGACCCCGTGCGCACGATGCTGACGACCACCATCGGCGAACTTCCAATGCAGACTTGGTTCGTAAAGCACCGCTGTGAACCTGTCGTCAGCAGCATCCGATTCGCAGGCGCAGAACAGGCGCAGCCGTCGCTGTCGTTCACGCAGGCATTGCGAGACTGCGATGCTCTGGTGTTCTGCCCCTCAAACCCGTTCGTCAGCGTCGCGCCCATACTTGCGGTGCCCGGCGTGCGCGACGCCATCGAGTGCTTTGACGGCGTGCGCGTCGCGGTCAGCCCCATTGTCGGCGGGCAGGCGATCAAGGGCCCCGCCGCCAAAATGATGGGCGAACTTGGCATCGAATCGTCCTGCGTCGGCGTGGCAAAGCAGTATCGCGGGCTGTGCGATATATTCGTGCTTGATGATGTGGACGCCGACCGCGCGCCGGACATAGAGGCGCTCGGGATGCGTGCCGCTGTGACGAACACGATGATGATCTCCGACGACGACAAGGTGCGTCTCGCCGAATACATCTGCGGGCTTGCCGCATGACCGCGCGAGGCATTGTCGCAGTTGTCCCTATGAAGCCGCTGAGCCAGTCCAAGACGCGCTTGGCAGGCGTGCTGTCGCAGACTGAACGCGCCGAATTGAGCCTCGCCATGTTCAGCAGAGTCGTCGTGGCGGCACATCAGGCGCTCGGCGAAGTATGGGTTATCGGCGGCGACGATGCTGTGCGTCAGGGTGCAGAATGCGCCGGTGCCGTATGGCACGAAGACCCTGCCGACAACCTGAACGACTCGCTGACATTCGCGCTGCAGAACGCTTGTGACGAAGGATTGCCCGCGCTCTATCTGCCCGCGGATTTGCCGTTCATCACTGCCGCCGACATCTACAAAATTGTGCAAGCGTCCGGCGGCGGCGAAACCCTCGTGTTCTCGCCGGCGCAACAGGACGGCGGCACAAACGCAATGCTGATACCGCAATGCCTGTCGTTCCCCGCGCTGCTCGGCAAAGATAGCTTCGTAAAGCACAAGCGGCAGGCGTCGTCGCTCGGAATCCAATATGCTGTATGCTTGAGCGACGGCTTGGGCTTGGATTTGGATACGCCCGAAGACCTTGCCCTGTGTGATCGACTTCAGCCGGGCTTCCTGTCGAAAATGATGCAGGCGAAGGCACTCTCAACCCCAACAAGCGACGAGAAAGACTTATGAATTTGAAACTCGGCATACTTCTCCCAACGCGCGGTCTGGTGATGGGCAGCGACGAGCCGCCAAGCATCGAGCCGCTGCTGGCGATGGCGGAATCGGCGGAACAGGCGGGCTTGGATTCAGTCTGGGTCGGCGACAGCCTCACCGCAAAGCCGCGCCTCGAACCGCTGACCACGCTCTCGGCGATTGCGATGCGCACGCGAAGAGTGCGGCTCGGCACGGCGGTGATGCTGCCCGCGCTGCGCCACCCCGTATCGCTCGCGCAAATGGCAGCGACCGTTGACACCGTGTCCGGCGGACGGCTGATTCTCGGCGCAGGCGTCGGCGGCGCGTTCAACGACGCACAGCAGCGGGAATGGCTCAATGTCGGCGTGAAGCCGTCAAGGCGCGCAAGCAGGTTCGAGGAAGTGCTGGAAATCACTAATCGCCTGACAAGCGGCGAGGGCGTCACATTCGCAGGCAAGCACTTTGCTCTCGATGATGTCAGCGTGCGTCCACGCGCGCTGCAGCCCGATGGTGTGCCGTTCCTGGTGGCGTGCCATTGGCGGGCGGGACGAGAGCGGCAGTTCCAGCGAGCCGCAAAACTGGGCGCGGGCTTCATGTCCATCTCCGATTATCCGGACGAATACGCCCGCGTGGTGGACCGGGTGCGCGGCTACACGGCAGAGTACGGCGGCGACCCTGGCGCGCCTGAGGCGACATACTACATGACTGTGAATCTGCGCGAAGACGAAGCCGCCGCCGGCGAGGAAGCCGACACATTCTTGCACCAGTACTATGGTGCGAACATCTGGGGCGACCGATGGGGGCCGTTCGGCAATCCGCGGCGAGTCGCCGAGCGCATTTCGCAGTACGGCGAAGCCGGCGCTCAAACGGTCATAGTGCGCTTTGCATCCTTTGAGCAAGAGCGCCAACTCGACACATTCCTAAGCGAGATTGTCCCACAGTTTGGCTAAGGCAGGTGCGCACCGCGATTCACGAAAGAACGCCACACTGCATTGATAACACAGGAGACGCCGCTATGACAACCGCTATGACAACGCAGACGGTTACCAGACCGGTTAGCCAGGCGACACCGAAAAGCCCGGCAACAGAAGAAGGCATCGCTCCCCTGTCGCTCAAGTTCGAGCCTGCGATAACGATGACCGACGAGCAGTTCGAGCAGTTCTGCGCGCAAAACGATGTGCTGCGCATCGAGCGCAATTGTGAAGGAGTGATTGAAATAATGCCACCTGCTAGCAGCGAAACCGGCGCCACCGAATCGGAAATCGTGATTGACTTAGGAGTTTGGGCGAGGGCTGATAGCAGAGGAATCTTGTTTGGTTCTAGCGCGGGCTTCACGCTGCCTAACGGCGCTGTTCGCTCGCCGGATGCCTCGTGGGTACTGAAATCTCGTCTTGCTGCGCTGACACCAGAGCAGAAGAGAGGCTTCACGCAGATATGCCCCGACTTCGTTGTCGAACTGCGATCCCCATCCGACAGACTGAGCGTTTTGCAGGCGAAGATGGAAGAATACATAGCAAACGGCGCAAGGCTAGGCTGGTTGCTTGACCCATCCACACGGCAAGCGCACATCTACCGCCTCGGCGCACAGCCCGAGATATTGGACAACCCCGATAGCATTTCCTCAGAACCGGAGTTGCCCGGCTTTACGCTAAACCTAAAGTCAATCTGGGAGCCTGCGTTCTAGCCTGAGTTTTCTACGAAGGCAATACACAAGTGAGCATAAGCGAGAAAGAGATAGTGAGCGATAATTCCAACGAACAGAACGATATATTGGTCGAGCACGATGGCGGCGTTGCCACGGTGATATTCAACAGGCCGACGCAGCGCAATGCGATTAGCTACGCGGGCTGGCTTGAACTGCAACGTATTGCGATTGATCTGGAACGCGACGATTCGGTGCGCGTGGTCGTGTTCACCGGCGCGGGGGATAGGGCGTTCTCGGCTGGCGCGGATATCAAGGACTTCGAGCAGTATCGCATCAACTCGCAGATTGCCAAAGTCTATGCGGCGGCTTTTGATGGCGCGATGGATGCTGTGGAGGCGATGTCCAAGCCGACCATATCCATGATTCGTGGCTTCTGTGTTGGCGGCGGCTGTGAGTTTTCTATGGCTACGGACATCCGCATCGCGTCCGCCGACAGCCGCTTCGGTATCCCTATCGCGCGGCTTGGCATCCTCGTCGGCTATGGCGAAATGCGTCGCCTCGTCCAACTCGTGGGACCGGGCAACGCGTCGTACATCCTGCTCAGCGGCAGGCTGATTGACGCGCACGAAGCGCACCGCATCGGCTTGATTACGACATTGCTCGGAGCGGACGAACTGCGCGATTATACATACGCGCTCGCTCGCGAGATGGCAGAACTCGCGCCGCTCAGCCACAAGCGCAACAAGCGCATCCGCGACATCACGCTGTGTAACCCGTCCGGCGAAGGCTTGTCGCAGGAAGAGGAAGACTTGCCGTTCGCCAACTTCGACAGCGCGGACTTCCACGAAGGACGCGCCGCCTTCATTGAGCGCCGCACGCCCGTATTCAAGGGCGAGTAGGGTATTATGCATGTCGTCTCCGGCGCTGATTCACCCTATTGCTCCCATCCTAACCTTCCTCCAATAGGGGGAAGAGACTTATGAAATAGTCTTGTATCTAGTATATCCACAGTTGATTATTGGAGTAGCCCAGTGAACAAGCGACTTCCTCTGCAGGGGATTAAGGTTATCGACTTCAGCCAGATTCTAGCCGGCCCGTTCTGCACGATGCTGCTTTCGGACATGGGCGCGGATGTCATCAAGATCGAAAAGCCCAACGGCGGCGACGACACGCGCCGCTACGGTCCGCCCTTCATCGAGGGCGAGTCTGCGGCGTTTCTCACACTCAACCGCAATAAGCGCAGCATCGTGCTCGACCTCAAGTCTGAGCAGGGCATCGCCGTCGTGCGCCGCATGCTTGAAGACGCCGATGTGATGATTCACAATTTCCGGCCCGGCGTGGTTGACCGCATGGGTCTTGGCTACGACGATGTGAGCGCGCTCAATCCAGCCATCGTGTACTGCACGGTGTCCGGCTTTGGCACGACCGGTCCGTACAGCAGTCGCGCGGGCTTCGACCTCGTGGCGCAGGGGATGAGCGGGCTGATGAGTATCAACGGCTTCCCCGGCGCACCACCTGCGAAGGTCGGCGTGCCGATGGCAGACCTGAACACCGGCATGTTCTGCGCCTATGGCATCCTGACCGCGTACATTAATCGTCTGAGCACGGGCAAAGGGCAGCATGTTGATGCGTCGCTCATCGAATCCGGCATCGCCTATACACTATACGAGTCCGCGACATACTTCGCGACGGGCGAAGTCGCCGGTCCGCTTGGTTCCGCGCACCGCATGATTGCTCCGTATCAGGCGTTCGCAACGCGGGACGGCTATATCAACATCGGCGCGGCGAACCAGAACAATTGGGAGCGTATGTGCCGCGCAATAGGCCGCGAAGACTTGCTGGATGACGAGCGTTTCGCGTCGAATCCGGAGCGCATGGTCAGCATCGAGGCGCTCACGCCGATAATGGAAGAGACATTCCGCACGAAGACGACAAGCCACTGGGTCAAGATTCTGGAGACTGCGGGCGTGCCGTGCGGTCCTATCTACACCATCGAGCAGGTCTATGCCGACCCGCACGTGCAGTCACGTGAAATGTCGGTCGCGCTGGAACACCCGAAAGCAGGCGGCATACGCAACATCGGCGTCCCCGTGAAGTTGTCCGACACGCCCGGCTCAGTGCGAACGCCGGCGCCTTTGCTAGGACAGCATTCCGACGAAGTACTATCTCAATATGGCTATGCAGGCACCGAAATAGCCGCGCTGAAAGACTGCGGCGCACTAGGCTGATATGTGGGCAGCCGGTAACTTACATTGATATACAAGATGGGCAGGATGCCAAATATAAGCCCTAGTTAGGCACTGGTCACGCCCCGGTTAGGAAGGACAAAACATGCCCTATGTTCATAACGACAACGCGATAATCTACTACGAGACGCACGGCGAGGGCGCGTCTATCGTGTTTGCGCACGGCGCGGGCGGCAATACGCTCGTTTGGTGGCAGCAGATAGCGCACTTTGCGCGCGATTACAAGGTCGTCGTGTTCGATCATCGTGGCTGGGGCAGGTCGAAGTGCGAAAAGCAGCACAAGCACGCGCGCCACTTCGCCGGCGATATGCAAGCCGTGATGGACGATGCCGGAGTGGAACGCGCCGTCGTCGTGTGCCAGTCCATGGGCGGCTGGACGGGCATGCAGTTCGCGCTCTCGCATCCTGACCGTGTGTCGTGCCTAGTGCTGTCCGGCACGCCGGGCGGTGTTACGACACCGGGTGTCATCGCCGCGCGAGACGCCCGTGCGCAGAGCCGCACCATAGACCTCGACCGCCCCATCGCTTGGAACGAACCGCACCTCGCACTCGCTCCCGACGCGTTTGACAACGACTCGGCGATGGCGCTGCTGTATCGGCAGATGTCCGCTCTAAACCC
Source organism: Chloroflexota bacterium (assembly GCA_009840355.1). Taxonomy (NCBI): domain Bacteria; kingdom Bacillati; phylum Chloroflexota; species Chloroflexota bacterium. The sequence continues at coordinate 178,054 of VXNZ01000056.1, read as the reverse complement.
ACCCATCGGCGACACCGGCACCGGCGAAATAGGCGTCGCGCCGGACGCGCTAGGTGATTATGCCATCCCGACGCTGATGGTCGCCGGCGCGCAAGACCGCATATTCCCGCTTGCCGTGCTGAAAGAAGTATCGCAGGTCATCCCCGGCGCGCGGCTGCACATCGTAGAATCCGCCGGCCACTCTCCCTACTTCGAGACCGCCGCCGAGTTCAACAGCGTGGTAGGGAAGTTCATCGGGGAGCACAAGGATTGAACCCCTGAGGCAAAGGCATTCGGCCAGAGCATGAAACAATACATTCCCTTTATGAATGTTTTATATCATACGTTATGCCTTGTGCGGATGCTCAACCATTGTCATACTGGTGCAAGTTTCCGATGATCCTGTGACTGAATAAACTGCTACGCAGGGTTAAGGTGATGCTGTTCCCGGCGATGAGTCGGGTGTCCACGGGGCATCCAGAAAGCCCGAGCGCTGGACGTGTGACAGGCCATTGTGCCCGCAGCAGGCTTCGGAGCCATATCCTTGGATGGTACGAAAGCGGGTTCGATTCCCGCACTACTGCGGAGGCTCCAGAAATTGGGCGAGAAGGTTCGCCGGCGGTGGGAAGCCACTAAAGGTAGGATGATTCGCCCCAGGACCGTCGGAGACTTATCCCTCACCGCACCCGCGCGACCACCCTACGCACGCCGTCCACCAGAGCGTCCACGTCAGCATCCGTCGTCAGTGTGTTCAACGCGCCTGCGCCGCCGGTCTGAATCAAGATTCCTTCGTTCAGCAAGCCAGTGAACAGTGCCTTCGTCATGTCGGAGTCGCCGGTCAGCGTGGAGCGGTAGTCCACTATAGCTTCGTCCGTGAAGTGGATGCCGAACAGCGACGCCACGCCCGTTACCTGCGCTGGCACTTCCAGCTCGTCGAACACCGCCCGCAGCTTGGCGCGCAGCGTGTCTCCCAGCGCGTTCAGGCGGTCGTACACTTCGGGCGTCAGGTGGTTCATCACCACCTCACCCGCGACCATCGTCATCGGGTTCGCGTTGAATGTGCCGGCGTGGGCAAGCGGCGCGCCTGCGGACGGGTCAAACAGCGCCATAATGTCGCGTCTGCCGCCCCAAGCGCCCACGGGCATTCCGCCGCCGATAATCTTGCCGAATGTCGTCATGTCCGGTATCACGCCGAACATCTCCTGCGAGCCGCCGGACGACACGCGGAAGCTCTGCACTTCGTCGAATATCAGCACGATGCCCAACTCTTCGGTGATTGCGCGCATGCCTTGTAGGAAGTCCAACTCGGCGGGCAGGTAGCCGAAGCTCGATGACACCACTTCCATTATGACGCAGGCTAGTTCGTCAGCGTTCTCGCGGATGATGGTCTCGCAGGCTGGCAGGTCGTTGTATGGCAGCGTGAGCACATCATCGGCAACGCTTGGCGGCTGTCCGGGATGTTCCGGCACGGGCGTGGTGGCATCGGGACCGAGCGCTTCCGCCGAAGGGCGCACGCTGACGGACACATACTCGTGCGAGCCGTGGTAGCCGCCCTCGAACTTGGCAATCTTGTGCTTGCCGGTGAATGCGCGCGCGCCGCGAATTGCCATCATCGTGCCTTCGGTGCCGGAATTCGTGAAACGCACTGTCTCCAACGACGGCACTCGCTCGCACAGGTTCTTGGCGAGCCGCACCTGTGCTTCGGTCGGACCGCTGAACGAATTGCCGCGCGCCGCTTGTTCCTGCAGCGCCGCCACGATGTCGGGGTGCGCGTGTCCCATGATGTGCGTGGTCGCGTTAATCATGAAGTCGAGGTAGCTATTGCCATCGACATCATAAACATGGTGTCCCTTGGCGTGGTCAACGAAAGTCGGATATGGCGCGAAGTATGCTGTGCCGCGCGAGCTGCCGCCGGGCAGATACTGCGCCGCCTCGTCCTGCAGCGCCTTCGATTTCGGCGTGCTCTCCACAAACTGCCTAACTTCCGCGTCCGCCTTAGATGTAGTCATTGTGCGATGCTCCCTGTGGTTTGTGCATGAATCACCTTCTCCCGCGATGGCGAGAGGCTAGAATGAGAATGGACGCATTATACTCGCCTATAATATCAGAGGGGCAGCTATCGCGGGGACAACTATCTCGCCGTATGTCCGCCGTCAATCACCAGCTCGCTGCCGGTCATGTACGACGCCGCGTCCGATGCGAGGAACAGCACGCCGTAGGCGACATCTTCCGGTACGCCGAGACGCGGTATCGGAGTTACCGCTGCCCGCTGCTCGCGCATTGCTTCGTTCTGGAAGAACACATCGAGCATGTCCGTCTCGATGGGACCCGGATGCACCGAGTTCACGCGGATATTTTCGGCTGCGTATTGCACAGCTGTTGACTCTGTGAGCAGCCGCACGGCGCCCTTCGACGCGTTGTACGCCGTGCCTTGCCCGCCGATAAGCCCCGCGACCGATGAGATATTGACGATAGACCCGCCGCCGCCCGCCCGCATTGCCGGAATGACTGCTTTCGTGCCTAGGAACACGCCCCTGCCGTTTATGTCCAACACGCGATCCCAACTTTCGGCGCTTGTCCCTTCCAAAGTGCCATGCTCGTAAATGCCGGCGTTGTTCACCAGTATGTCGAGCCTACCGTATGCTGAAATAACATCGTCAACGGCAGCCAACCACTGCGCTTCGTCCGTAACATCAAGCCTGACGAACATCGCCTCGCTGCCAGCACCGACAATCTCCGACGCCAGCGCACGCCCTGCGCCTTCGTCAATATCCGCAACGCCGACCTTCGCGCCTTCATTCGCAAACATCCGCGCCTCTACCGCACCCATCCCCCTAGCGCCGCCCGTGATAAGCGCGACTTTGCCTTCGAGTCTCATGGTGGTTTCTCCCTGCTCGATAGTCAGCCGGTGCCATTAACCAGTTTTAAGTAGGCTTTCCTCGCTTTGGAAAGAGTTGCATCGGGATTGGATTGGTACTCATCCCACACGGGTTTAGTCCATGTATTGGAGACTTTGCTCAATCCAACTCCGGGTACTGAATTGTCCAAGGCGTCAAAAGTGCACTTTCGCATCCAGATGGCGTTCTTAGTGCGTCCCATTGCCTTGGCAAGATTGTCAATAGTAGGGTGCTTTTGCGTCAAACCGCTTTTTCCAATCTCAACTTTGAGATATAGCACTGCTAGTTCTTGTTCGCGTGTCTAATTTTGTCTTGGCATCGTATGTGTCCTTACAGATACATCGTTGCTTTGATAAGCCATCACCTTCTTGGCGGTTACTATGGGCAATTCAACTATCGGCTCGCCCTCAGAAGGCGCCGGAATGTCGCGCCCATCATGAATACGCGCTGCGATGGCTTCCTCAAAGGCGTCAACGGCGCGTCTCAACGCTTCGTCCCTGTCATCCCCAAATGTGGTAAGTTCGGGAAAATCCGGAGAGGTCACCATTATGTAGTCTGCATCCGTCTCAAGTATGACTGGGTAAGCAAGCATTATCTCAACCCCAAATCTCGCTTGATTTTGGCAATTAGCCCTGGCCCAAGCTCCCTGCGATTCCCATGCATCGGCAATTGTGATACGCGATTGCCTAATCGTACAGTGAGATGACCACTCCCACCGCGGTGAGTATGAAGTGTACATCCTTGTCGCCTAAGCCAACGCCGAAGCTCATTTGATGTCATATTCTCTGCTAGATGTAAAGACCACTCGCGTTAACGCGATTAGTCCGCCATCGCTGCCGCATTCACGCTGTCGGATTCTTCGCCGCCGAATATGCCGAAGGGGTTTAGAGAGCGTGGCGCGTCGTAGATGTCCATCCGTTCGGTGCGCTTTAGCCATCCTACGACCAGGTATGTCAGCGGCGTGGCGATGATTTCGTACACAGTCTTGGCGCTCCACGCGAATAGGATCGCGCCGAACACCGCCGGCCAAGGCCACAAGCCCGATATGCCGAATGCGATGCTGAAGAACAGCACGGAATCGACGCCCTGCCCGACGATAGTTGACGATATTGTGCGAACCCACAAGTGCCTGCCCTGCGTCGCGTTCTTTAGCACGACCATCACTGTGGCGTTCACGAACTCACCCACGATGAACGCGCAGAAGCTGCCTAGCAGTATCCAGCCTGTCGCGCCGAGTATCGCCTGATATGCGGACTGGTCTTCCCAGAAGACTGCGGCGGGTATCATGCCGCCCAGCCAGAACATCACCACCATCACGAGGTTGCACACGAAGCTGAGCCATATCACGCCGCGCGCCACGCGAAAGCCGTACACTTCGGTCAGCACATCGCTGATTATATATGTGATGGGGAAGCAGATTATCGCCGCGGACACGACGAACAGGTTGTCACCGAATACTTGGAATGGCAGTGTGAAAAGCGATACGGGCTTTACGGCGATGATGTTGCTCACGAGCAGCATAGTTACCGCGAGGGCGATGATAATCACGAGCTTGCCGGAAAAGCGCATTGAGTAACCTCTGAGCGTGTCGCCAGGATGTGCGGGAGGTCGGGGTGGAGCGGGAGACGGGATTCGAACCCGCGACAGCCTGCTTGGAAGGCAGGGACTCTTCCACTGAGCTACTCCCGCTCGCCACATAAGCATAGCACACTATCGTGCAATGCGTATGCAATCGCTCCAATTTTCGTCACACGGGCTAGAATCTCTGGATTACAATCTCATCGAGTGCACATGTCCCTAGAGTGATGTAAAATGCCGTCCCGTATTTCCTGCAATCAGGAGGCAATCTATGGAACTACCGGAACGACTGCATACCCAGTGGACCGATGCCGCGCAAGACTGGATTGAGGCTGACCAGGCCGGCCGCACCGGCATGCTGGACAGGTGGATGCTTGATGCGCTCGGCGATGTACGGGGCGAGACGGTCATCGACATTGGCTGCGGCGAGGGCAGGTTCAGCCGCCTGCTGTCGAAACTCGGCGCGACCGTCACCGGCGTTGATCTCACCGAACCTTTCATCGAACGGGCGCGTTCTCTGAGCAACGAGGAAACATATCTGCTGGGCAACGCCGAAACTCTCAAGGGCATTGAGAGCAACACCTACAACATCGCCGTGTCCTATATAGTCCTCGTTGATTTGCTCGACTATCGCGGCGCCATCAACGCGGCGTACCGCGTGCTGCGCCCGGGCGGTCGCTTAGTCGTCTGCAACATCCACCCCATGCGAAGCTGCGTGGAAGGTGGCTGGATAAAGCAGGGCGACACCAAGCTCTTCTATCCTGTGGACAACTACACTGACGAAGGCCCTCGCACATTCAACTGGTTCGGCAGAAAAATCGTCAACATGCACCGCACTCTGTCGAGTCACATTGAGGCATTCCTAGATGCGGGCTTCACACTCCGCGCACTCCACGAGCCTGTGCCCTCAGCCGAAGAACTCGCCGCCAACCCCACCTTCGACGACGAGTACCGCATCCCTAACTTTATCGTGTATGTGCTGGACAAGCCTATCCCCTAATCCCATCCTGTCTATCCTATCCATCGATGTTAGCCCCCGTCCCTGTGCTACAATATCGCGCAATCCTACATTAGAGGTTTTCCGCATGACTTACGAATTCATCGAATATGACGCATCGGGCGGCATTGGGCGCGTTAGGCTCAACCGGCCGCAGAAGCTCAACGCGCTCAGCCGCGAACTACAATTGGAGATGGTCGATTGCCTGCAGCGCGCGGACGACGACCCGGATGTGCGCGTGATGACGCTGATGGGCAATGGCCGCGCATTCTGTGCCGGCTATGACATCACGCCGCCGGCGACGCCCGAGGAAGCCGCCGCCGCGCAGGAACGCCGCGACAACATCCGCTCCGATATTCACCGCATGAAGCAGACGCCGAACACGATGGCGCAGGTGCTGAATATGAGCAAGCCTGTCATCGCGGGCATTCACGGCTACTGCATCGCGGGCGGCACCGACCTCGCAATGCACTGCGACATTTCCATTGCCGCAGACGACGCGCAGATTGGATTTCCGCCCGTGCGCTCGATGGGCACGCCGCCGACGCACATGTGGACATATATGGTCGGCCCACAGTGGGCGAAGTGGTTCTTGCTGACCGGCGAATCCGTGTCCGGCAAGCGCGCGGAAGAAATCGGGCTAGTCTGGAAATCCGTGCCGCGCGAAGAACTCGAAGACGCGGTTGAAGACCTCGCCTGCACAATGGCGCGCATCCCTTGGGAGCTGCTCGCCGCGAACAAGAGCATTGTCAATCGCGCGCTAGAGCTGATGGGACGCAACACCTTGCAGCACATCGCCGCCGAGACGGACGCCGTCGCGCACCAAGCGCCCATCGTCAAAGAGTTCGCGCGCCGCTCGCGTGAAGAGGGCTTGAAGGCAGCCCTAGACTGGCGCGACGGCCCCTTCCGCGACTACCGCGGCAGCAAGTAACTCACGGCGATGGGCAGTGTGTGCCATTGACAGCGTGCCGACCATCTTGCCAACTGGCTTACTTGAAGCGCGGCAGCACTTCATTCGCGAATAATTCCAAGTCTGACGTGCTTACCGGCTCCGGGAATAGCAGGAAGAACCAGCGAATGCCGTAGTCGGTGTACTGTCGCAGTTGGTCTATGCATTGTTGTGGCGTGCCGACTATGGCGTTGCCCAGATTTGCCTTGAACCATTGTGGTGAAATGCTGTGCCGCGTGGCATGCTCTGCCAGCATTGCATCGACCGCAGCCTTGTCTTTGCCGATGAACACGCTCGCGTTGTGGCTCAGCGATACTGCCGACGGATCCCTACCGACCGCGCGGCAGTGAACGTGTAACACGCGCCGCTTAGTGTGATGCTCTGCGATGCTCATATCGGCGTGCATATTCGTGATGTCCGCGTGTTGCGCTGCCACACGCAGCAGGTATCGTTCGCCGTGTCCGCCGATTAGTAGGCGCGGACTCGGATGCTGCGCTGGCGCAGGGTCGCACAGCGCATTGTCCAGCCGGTAGTATTCGCCATCAAAGCTGACGCGCTCGCCTGACCACAGCAGCCGTATCACCTGCGCCGCCTCGCTGAGCATTCGCGCTCGTTCGCGTGTGGACGGGTAGGGCAGACCGTATGCCTTATGGTCGCCCTCGCCGCCGCCAGCGCCGATGCCCAGCACCAGCCTGCCATCGCTTATCACATCCAGTGTAGCCGCCATCTTCGCCAGCGTTGCGGGATGGCGGTACAGGTTCGCCAGAACCATCGGAATCAGCCGTATGTGCTCCGTCTCCGCCGCCAACGCGGACAGCGTCGTCCAGCATTCCAGCGTTGGGATGCCCAGCAGGTCATATAGAGACGCGCCGTCGTATCCCAGCGCATCGGCCGCTTGGAATATACGCCGCAGGTATGCGTAGTCGTAGCCGCCCTGATGCAGGCGGACGATGAAGTTCGGTGATGTTTCCAGCATGCCGCTTACCCCATCTCACCCCAGTTGTCGCCGGTCTTCATTTCTACTTCCAGCGGCACTTCAAATCCCACATCGGGCGGGACGGCGGACGGCATCAGCTCCATTACTATCGCCTGCATCTGCGCTAGTTCGTTTCGCGGCACTTCAAATATGAGCTCGTCGTGCACTTGGATTATCATCTTGGAGCGCATGCCAAGTTCGTAGAGGCGCTGCTGAATGCGTATCATCGCCAATTTGATGATGTCCGCTGCTGTGCCCTGAATTGGCATGTTTACCGCCATGCGCTCGCCTGCCGCGCGTGTGTGAAAGTTGCGCGAACTAATCTCGCCGATGCGTCTGCGACGGCCCATCAGCGTCTCCACATAGCCTTCGGCTCGCACCCGCTCTTTGATGCCGTCGATGTAACGCTCGATGCCGGGATATTTGGCGAAGTATGTGTCGATGAACTGCCTGCCCTCGTCCGCGCTGAGCCCGGTCTGCTGCCTGATGCCGAACGGGCTTAGCCCGTACAGCACGCCAAAATTCATTATCTTCGCCACGCGCCGCATCTCGGAATCGACATCGCCAATCGGCACGTCATAGACGCTCGCCGCCGTCGCCGCGTGAATGTCCTCGCCGTTTAGGAACGCGGAGACAAGTCCTTCGTCGCGCGAGTAGTGCGCCAGTATCCGCAGCTCAATCTGCGAATAATCCGCGCCAAGCAGCGTCCATTCCGGCGCGTTCTCCGCGACGAACGCAGAGCGCACACGCCGCCCCAACTCGGTGCGCACAGGGATGTTCTGCATATTCGGTTCGGTGCTGGACAGCCGTCCGGTGTCGGAGCCGGTCTGCTTGTACTCGGTGTGAATCCTGCCCGTATGTGGATTTACCAGCGCGGGCAGCGCATCGACATAAGTTGACTTCAATTTGGACAGCTGCCGATATTCCAGTACCAAGTCCAGCACCTGATACGCCTTCGGATCGACGCCTTCCGCGTTGCCGCTGTCCAAGAACTCTTTCAGATCGTCCAGCGCCGCCGCGTTCGTGGAGAAGCCGCCGCTCGCCGTTTTTCGCCTTGCGGGTAGGTGCAACTCCGTGAAGAGCACTTCGCCGAGCTGCTTGGGCGAGTTCAGGTTGAATTCGTGCCCCACCGTGTCGTACATGCTCTGTGTGATGGCGTCTATCTGCTCACCGAGTTCGGTGGACATCGGCGCGAGCACACCCGTGTCAATGGCTACGCCGTCGCGCTGCATTTTCACCAGCACAGGCACGAGCGGCATCTCAAGCGTATCAAATGTGTGGCGCAGGCTGTTGTCCGCGAGTTCGCCAGCAAGCACATCGACGAGGCGGTATGTCATATCGGCGTCGGCTGCCGCATAGTCGGCGGCAGTGGTAATCGCCACCTTGTCCATCGTAGTCTGATTGCGCCCCTTGCCGATTATGTCCTCGATGGGCGTCATCTCTTCCTTCAGCATGGACAGCGCGAGCGGTTTCAGTCCGACCGCAGTGCGCGTGCGCCCGCACAGGTGCGCCGCTATCATTGTGTCGAAAGCGATGTGCCGTATGTTGATGCCGTAGTTCGCCAGAACTGTCATGTCGTAATTGGCATTGTGCGCGGCAAGCGCATAATTTTTGTCATCCGCGGTGAGGCACGCCTTGCCCGATTCCAGCAGTGGTCGCAGGCGTTCCAGCACATGGTCGCGCGCCAGCTGCCGCCCTTCGGAGTGCGCGACAGGCACGTACCAGCCCTTGCCTTCTTCGTTGGAGAACGACAGCCCGACGAGTTCCGCGAGCATTGCCGTCTGCGATGTCGTCTCGGTGTCGAACGCGACAATCTCGGACGATTCTAGCGCGCGCAACATATCGTCAAGCGCCGTGTCGGTATCCACCACGATGTACTCGGTCTCCACGCGCGGCTCTTGCGGCTCATCGAACATTCCCATCTGCTCGAACTCCGCGCCTGCCGATGGTATGCGGTTGAGCATGCTGAAGAATTCGAGCTCGCGCATCAGTGACACGACATCGGCGCGCGCGAACCCGCCGAACCGCGCCGCGTCCAAGTCAAGCGTAACCGGCGCGTCTCGCACGATGGTCGTGAGCATCTTGCATTGCAGGGCGAGTTCTTCGTTGTCTATCAACGTCTGTTGTATCTTCTTCGCGCCCCTTAATTTCGGAAGAGCGCTCACTTCGTCAATGTGTTCGTAGATTCCCTCGATGCTGCCGTATTCGGTGAGCAGCCTTACCGCTGTCTTATTGCCCACGCCCGGCAGACCAGGGATGTTGTCCGACTTATCCCCTTCCAGCGCCTTGATTTCAGCCACATGCTCCGGCCCCAAGCCATCGTAGCGTTCGCGCACCCCGGCGATGTCGTATGCCCGCGCGCGCTGTCTGCCGGAGTCGAGCAGCACGCGCACCGACGGCGACACGAGCTGCAGGATGTCGCTGTCGCCGGTGAGTATCAGCGTGTTCAGATGTGCCGACTCGGCCTGCGCGCCCAGTGTGCCGAGCAGGTCGTCCGCTTCATAGCCCGCCATCTCGAACACCGGCACGCTGAACGCTTCCATAAACTGCCGCACACGGTCGAACTGCGGTCGCAACTCCGGCGGTGTGGGCGGACGGTGCGCTTTGTAATCCGGAAACGCCGTGTGCCGGTGCGTTGGAGCGGACACATCGAAGGTAACGATGCAATGAGTCGGCTTCCACTCTTCGAGAGTGCGCAGGAACATGTTCAAAAAGCCATACACGCCCGACACCACCTCGCCCGAGCTTTGCACCGTAAGCGGGTCTCGGATCGCGTGGTGCGCCCGATGCACAAGCGCGTGGCCATCTATAAGAATCAGCAGCGGGCTACCTTCGGCTTCCAACAGCGGCGCTGCGCCGGCAACAGTGGTCATAATGCTTTCACCTAGCCCATTCTCGCGTGTACTATGGATTGTATGATGATTATACACGCGCTCCGCGTCAAATCCACAAGGTATCTTTTGGTTAGGGAGAGGGCATGAATGACTACACCGTTGCAACCTACGGGGACAAAATCGCCGATGTCTATGACGAAATGTACCCCATGCGCGCCGATGTTGGCGCGACTGTCGAAGCGCTTGCCAAGCTTGCGGGCGACGGACCTGCGCTCGAACTCGGCATCGGCACGGGCAGGGTCGCGTTACCCCTCGCGGCACGCGGCGTTGAAGTTCACGGCATAGACGCCTCTGAAGCTATCGTCGCCCAGATGCGCGCCAAGCCCGACGGCAACGACATCCCCGTAACCATAGGCGACTTCTCCGAGTTCACCATAAGCGCTGACCGGCAACTCAAGCGGTTCAATCTCATTTATGTCGTCTTCAATACCCTATTTCAGGCAACTTCGCAGGAAGCCCAAGTGCAATGCTTCCAAAGCGTAGCCGCGCACCTCACCGACGAAGGCGTCTTCCTCGTCGAAGCCTTCGTCCCCGACCAAACACGCTTTACCCGCAATCAGAATATCAGCGCCGGTAGGGTCGAGTCTGGCCTCGTCTCGGTTGACATTTCCCGACACGACCCGGTTAATCAGCTCGTCCAGTCACAACACCTGTTCGTCAGCGAGTCGGGAGTCAAGCTATATCCCGTGCAGGTGCGTTACTCTTGGCCCTCCGAGCTTGACCTCATGGCGCAGCTCGCCGGCATGCGCCTCCGCGAGCGTTGGGGCGACTGGTATGGCGCGCCTTTCACCGCATCCAGCGAATACCACATCTCCATCTATGAGAAGGTGCCATAGCGCAGTATCGCCCTATCCTGACCTTACCCTATAGGGAATAGGGACTATTCGCGGACTGCGTGGGACTCGGACTCGGCTAGTTCAGCAGCATCAGCGCCCATATCACCACAGCCAGCGCCAGCGCTAAGAACACCGCCGCCGAACCCAGGTCCTTCGCCTTCCGCGACAGTTCGTTGACCTCACTTCCTATCCTGTCCACCGCAGCCTCAATTGCCGAGTTCAGCAGTTCTGCGATTAACACGATAAGCAGCGCGCCTATCATCAATGCGCGCTCGATATTACTTTCGCCCAACCAGACCGCCAACGGTATCAGGATGAGCGCCAGCGCGGTCTCTTGACGGAACGCCGGCTCATCGCGGAGTGCATCCCGAAACCCGCTGACCGAATACCCGATGGCTTTGAAAAGCCGCGCAAAGTCCAGCATGCCGATTACACCCTATCCGCTGTCCTGCCTATCCCGTCCATAGATGTGAATTAGACTGTGAGCCGCCGCAGCGTTGGGCGCATTATGCCTAGCCAGAACACCATCGCCAGCATCGCCAGCGCGCCGCCGCCCAGCGACATGGGCCAGCCCCAGTACTCGCCGACCGTGCCTAGGGGCCAAGCTCCGATGTAGTGCACCGCCGCGCCGATAAGCCACAGGCTCATCATACGACCGCGCAGCTCGGGTGGCGTTGACAACTGCAATATCGTCGTGCCCATCGATATGAAGCCTGTGAAGCCGATGCCGGTCAGGAACAGCAGCGCCAGAGATATGGGGTAGATCGACGACAACGCGAAAAAGAACAGCGACACGCCGAACAGTATTATCATGCCGAGCAGCAGCCAGTTCTTGTGCTTGGCGTTGCCCAGCGACGCGAGGTATATGTTGCCCGCGAGCGACCCCAGCCCCGCAACCGTGAGCAAGAATCCTGCGCCGTCTGCGTTCAGGCGCAGCACTTCCTTGCCGAATGCGGGCAGTACCTGCACATACGCCGCACCAAAGAAGCCGAACGCGAAGCTCATGCCGACCAGAGTGAACGCAACCGGCGTCATCCACACGAACTTGACACCGTCCCAGAAGTCGCGCAGGATGTTCGCGTCGTCGTTATGGCTGCGCGACTCCACGCCCGTCATCATCAGCAAGCACACGCTGCCCAAGGCGTAGCAGATGGCGTTGAAATAGAGCGCGTGTCCCATTCCGACATATTGGATAATCCAGCCCGCGAGCGATGGCCCCATAATGCGACCCGTGTTGAATACCGCCATGTTCAGCGATGTCGCGTTAAGGATGTCGTCTTTGCCCACTAAGTCCGGCACTATCGCCATTCGCGCGGGCATGTTCAGCCCCTGTATCGTGCCGAGCACGAACGAAATGCCGTATATGTGCCAGATGGATATGAGCTGGTACAGCGTGAGAGTCGCCGCGCCGAATATCAGCGCCGCGACGATGGTCTGGCTGTAGAACAGCAGCCAGCGCCTGTCCACGCGGTCCGCGAAGATTCCGCCGAACATCAGCATCGCAAGATTGGGCGCGCCGTAGATGGCGATGACGATGCCCAACTGCGTAGGCGAGCGCGTGAGCTCAAGCACCAGCCAGCCGAGTATCAGGAACTGCATGCCGAGCGCCGCCGCCTGCCCCATGCCGGCGAACCAGTACAGCCGGAAGTTGCGGTGTCGCAGCGCGCCGAGCGCCTGTGTCGATGAAAGTGTCGCCGCTAATTGCAGTGCCAATTGCCTATCCCGCGCTAAGTGCTGCCCGTGTAGATTTCAGCACGATTTTACCTGTTTGAGCGCTGTTTGTCATAGTGGATGAGGGCGGGATAATTGTTCCTTCCGGATTAGGAGTAAGGGCCTTGGGGGGACATTGCCGCCGCCGAATGATGTTGCAATCACTAGCTGACCGTACCGCCGCCACAGCCACATTGCCCTCACGATTGCCTTGCTAAACGGGCAGGGCGGTGTTAATCTCACTGCATTACTCTTTGAGGAGACCGCGTTGCTTCAGGTATTTGGGCAGAAGCGCTTATTCTACGGCTACTTTATCGTCGCGGGCAGTATGTTTGCCTTGTTCGTGAGCATGGGCGCGCGCAACGGCTTGGGCATCTTCATCAACCCGATGGAGGCGGACGGCGTCTGGCAGAACCGCACCGCCATCGCCGCCGTCATCGGCTTGGGGACACTGGTCAACGCGCTAACGCAGCCGTTCTTCGGCAATCTGTACGACCGATATGGCGGGCGCGCCGTGATTTCCGGCAGCCTGCTGCTGCTTGGTGTCTCAACGATAACCCTTGCCTTCACGCAAAGCATCGGCCCAGAGTTCAGCGTGAATGTGAGCATATTGGGCGGCTTGCTGGGACAGTTCGAGCTGAACAACTCCCTAGTGTACATGTTTTTCATTTACAGCGTGCTGATGTCCATGGCGTCCAGCGGCGTTTCGCTGGTAACCGTTCACGCGATGCTGTCCAAGTGGTACTTGCGAAACCGCGCCAAGGCGTTGAGCATCGCCACTGCCGGCACTTCGGCAGGAGGACTGCTGCTTACGCCGTTCTCCGCATCGCTGATACTGTGGGCGAACTGGCGCTTCGCGTGGGCTGCGCTGGGTCTATTCGTGTTGTTGCTTGCACTGCCGCTCGCGTACATCATCCTGCGGGACAGTCCCGACGAGGTCGGCGAAAACCCGGACGGCGACGCCAACGAAGTCACCGGCGACACGCAGGTTGCGCGTCCTACGGCGGTTGTGGATAGAAAAACCCCATTGCAGACAGAAGTCTGGAAGGACTCGCTCAAATCGTCGCCATTCTGGCAGCTGTCGAGCGCGTACTTCGTCTGCGGCATAACGACGATCATAATATCCGCGCACTTCGTGCCGTTCGCCATCGACTTGGGCATATCATCGGGAATTGCTGCGATGGCATTTGGATTATCGCAAGGACTGAATATCGTGGGCGTAATCGTGGCGGGCATGCTCGCGGACAAGTATAGCCGCAAGAATGTGCTTGGCACGATATACTTCGTGCGCTTCCTCGCGTATGTGATGCTGGTGCTGCCCGGCTTTGCGCTGATGTTCTGGGGTATTCAGATATCGCCTATGATAGGTATCTGGTCGTTCGCCGTGCTTGCCGGCATGTCGTGGCTTGCGACGCCACCGCTGACGAGCTCGCTGACGGCGGACATTTACGGCGTCAGGAACATCGGCACGCTGAACGGGTTATCCACGATGTCGCACCAGATAGGCGGCGCGATGAGCGTGTATCTAGCTGGGGTGCTGTATGACAGGTTCGGCGCATACGAAATACCGTTCGCGATAGCGGGCTTGTTCCTGCTCGGCGCGACTATCGCGAGCTACTCGGTTAACGAGCGCAAATTCTCGCTGCGATACCAGAGCACGCCTAACCCCGCGACCGCCGGCGGAGGCGACTAATGTTCCCGTTGCCGCTGCTTTCGGTGCTTGCCCACCACGACGAGCCGGGCGACCCTGTGCTGCTCTCCTGGGTGCTGCACCTGTTCTACAGCATCGTATCGCTAGGATACGGCGCCGTAGTCATCGTGCTAGGCACGATAATCGTAGCCATTCCCATAGTCATAATGGCAGCATACTTCACCCAGCGCGCCAAGTTCGGCTCGTAGCGCTGACAAACAAAGGCGATTACTATGTCTCGTCTCACACCGCGACCGGGCTACACGCCTTCCACGATGATGACGCTGGCGCTGGCCGACCTTGCACGAATGTCCTTAATCTCTAGGTACTCTGGCGAACTCAGCCATGCACGCGCCTGCTCAACGCTGTCGAATTCAATCACCACGAGACGGTCGGGCGTCCAGTCGCCGTCAGCCACCTCGGTGGCGCCGCCGCGCACCAGGTATCTGCCGCCATGCGCCTCTACGGTCGCCCCGACCCGCTCTCGAAACTCCTCGAACACCGCCTCGTCTTTGATGTCGTCATTTACGACTACATATCCTGCCATTGGTAACACTCCTTTCCAGTGTTGAAGCCTTTATGCCCAAGACGGGCATGTATTTCCTGAAACGAAATAATTCTATCTGAATTAACTCGAGCCTTCTACCTGTACCGTAACGATGTCTATCCCGTGATATTTCCTGTGGCTCACCGAAGAGGCGTAGTGCCGTAGCAGCCGGAAGGAGATTTCGTGTTCCTCCGGCACCTCGGCCTGGTCGCTGAGGTGCGCCAGCCTGTCTTCGAGGTTCTGCTCGTCAAAGACCGCCATGAACTCCAACTCAATCGTCTCGCCGGGGCGCGCAACGACTATAAGGCGCGGCACCGTGCTCGTGTCAAGGTCTTCACCGGAACGCAGCAGGCTCGAAAGCGTCTCCTCGCCCGCGGCGCGCAGCCGCTCGGTCGAATCTTCGCTCCAGCCGGTTTCGGAACCAATCTCGGAGAGGAAGGCATCCACCTTAGGCAGTGCCGAGGACTCCAGAGTAACTTCCATGCGCTTCCTACGCGGGCTGGTCAGTTCAATGAACGCCGTCATCAGCATCGCGACGAGAACCCCGGCGGTTAGTCCGTTGTCGAGCGGCGCGCCCCAAGTTCTGCCCAGCAAATCCACTAGAATGTCCTGAGTCACCAGACCCACTCCGACCGAGAGGGATACCGCCGCCACCATCACCCTGCGCGGGTCGAGACCGCCTTGGAAGACTGTTCTCATGCCTTCGACGAAGAGAAGGCCCATTATCGGCAGCAGGAACGCACTCGCGACGGGTGTCGGGACCGTGAGCAGGATGGCAGCCACCTTGGGCAGAAAAGCCAGTCCCAACAGGATGATGCCTACTGCATACCCGACATTGCGTGCCGCGACTCCGGTGAGGTTGATGAGCGCAAGGCTGGTCGGCGAGTAGGCTATCGTGGGCAGCGTGCCCGCGACTCCGGACAGCAGCGTGCCCAACCCGTTAGCGTTGACCGAGCCTTGCACTAGGCGGAAGTCGGTTGCCTGCGGACTGTTCCGCGATACCCGCTGAATCACCACGCCGTCGCTGCTCGTCTTAATTGCGCCCACGAGACTCACAATCAGGAACACGGGCAGCATGGTCCAGAAATCGCCAGCAGGCGTCAGGTCAAGTCCGTGCCAAGCCGCAACATTCGGCAGGTCAAGCCAGGACGCTTCAATCACCCTGCCCGCATCGTAAAGCCCGAAGAGAGCGGCTACCGCGCAGCCTGAAGCGATTCCGATGAGTGGACCACACAGCCTCCAAAGCCCCGTGGCTCGCATCGCCAGCAGCGTTGCGACCACCAGCGTTACGGCGGCTACGGCAGGACCGGCGGACGGAGGAGCGGACTCAGGCACATCGCCCAGCCTTCCGACTGCGATAGACATCACCGTAACCGCTATCAGCATCAGCGCCACTCCGGAGACGACCGGGGTGATGATGCGCCTGAGCAGCGGAAGCCACGCGGCAACGGCGAACTGAACCAGTGAGGCAACGACGATGAGACTTGCGAGCATGGAGATTCCGCCCAGTTCCAGCGCCAGAACCGATACGGCTATGAAGTGAGGGCTGGCTCCCGTCATCAGGATATGCGCGGCTCCGAGCCTTCCGAGGCGACCTGCCTGCAGAACAGTGATTGCCCCGCCGATTATCAGCGAGCAAGCGATGCCCCACGAGATGTAGTCATCGCCCAAGCTCGCCGCCCGAAAGGCAATGGTTACGAACAGCACAGTGTTCGCCAGGGCTATCGTCACGCCTTGAAGGGCGACGCCAATCGATAGCAGAGTTGGGCACCACTCATCTGGTTCGTAACGGATGTGCTCGTCTATTCCCGCAATTCTCATATCCGGTTCAACCCTTGTCCGCCTCTTGCAGCACGTTGCCGGATAGCTCGGAGATGGTTTCCAGGTGCACCAGTACGGCGACGCCTTTGCGCTCAGGGTCGCGCGCCATTTCTGGAGCGGGAGTTAGCCCCATCACGCGCTCGCGTTCGGTGCCGGATGCGTGCACCGTAACCCTGCCGTGGAAGCGCCAGTGTATGCGCTTGGCGCTGTTGCGATAGAAGATGACCACCTGCGGGTTCTCGTCGATGTTGTCCACCGACGAGCGCATACCGCGCTCCCACCAGCACAGCGTTCGGTCGTTGTACACCGCCACGCTGCCGCGCATGCTGATTTGCGGTCTGCCGTCCGCCGATGCCGTCCCCACATAGCATGGGTAGCCGTCACCCAGCGCGCCGTTAATCTTCTGTCGCATATCGTCAGTTATCGAAATCGCCATGCCTAGTTCTCCTTGAATTGTCCGGGAGTGTCAGACGGAAAACAAAGCGCCTTGCTTGCTTTCCACTCTGCTAATGTTCTTATTGGGCTTGCTCGTTTCATTGTGCCACACATTCACTGTGCCGAACACGCCGTCATAGCCAGGCTCAATGACTATGTTGCCCGACCGCACGCGCTCAACGCCTTCCGCGATTCGCTCGCCGCCGACCAGCTCTATCTCCGCGATGCTCGCGTCCGTCAGTATGTGCAGTTCGCTGCCGATTTCGTTCACGATCTGCATGTACTGCGCTTGCACACCCTTCGTGTTGACGCCGCGCTGCATGCTCTCAGCGACAATCTGCTGTAAACCGACCAGCGGCCTGAACGGCGGTCTGCCGTCGCAGCTGTGAATAAAGCCGTTGGCGTCGCGTCGCTTGTTTACCGTCCTTTGTGCCAGTCGTTCAGTGCGCTGCATCACGCCCAAAGTCATGCGCCGTCCGCACACCGGACAGGATTCGCCGGTCAATGCGACTTCTTCAGGCGATAGGTTGACTCCGCACTTGCGATGGCCGGAATTGTGGTACTTTCCCTCTTCGGGGAAGAACTCGACGGTGTAGGCGATGCGCTGCTCTTTCAACGCTTGCCGCAGACCGTCGTAGCTTAAATCGCCGTCGATGATTGTCAGCTCGCGCGCCATCTTCGGCAGCGAATGCGCGTCCGAGAACGACACGATGCTCACATCGTCAAGCTCAGGCAGGCGCCAATTCATCGCCGGATCGCTGGACAGCCCGGTTTCGATTGCGTGGATGTGCGATGTCAGGTCGCCGAAGCACTCTTGCAGCGAGTCGAAGCCGGTGCGCGAGCCGTAGATGCCAAAGTGCGGCGTCCACGCGTGCGCAGGAATCAGCATAATGCGATCGTCGATGTGCAGCATCGTTTCCAGCAACTCGCTCGGTGTCATATGCAGCGTTGGGCGTCCGTCTGACGCCAGCAGCCCTTTGCCGCTCAGCGCTGCGTTGATGCGCTCCACGACTGCGATGCTCGGCGCCAGAATGAGTATATGGATGCGCCGGTTTTTGCCGCCCTGATAGGCGTTGCAGTTGACCTCCGTGCCTAGTACGAACCGCGCGCCGTTGTATTCGTACAGCCCGTCGTCCGTTGCCCGCAGCGTGCGCTTAGTAATGTCGAACCGCTCCGGATGCGTGAAATCCGCGCTTGCAAGCAGGTCTATGCCCTTAATGCGCGCCCATTTCGCCATATTCTCGAATGTCAGATCGGGGCTGGTGGCGCGCGCGAATGGCGAGTGCAAGTGTAGGTCGGCGGAGTATGTCAATGGGCAATTTTCGTCCTGGGGAAGGGATGGTTTTCACAGGGATGGATTGTCGTTTGCTTTGCTCCCATCATGTCCCTCCCCCATAAGGGGAAGGGGCAATAGGGACGCTAGGATGGCGAGGATTTGCGGTTTCGCCTTATCCGAACATCCCACGCCGTTCGAACACACCGGCGAGCGTGGCGACGCCCTCGCGGATTTCTTCCGCCGTGTTGTGGCTGAATGTCATGCGCAGGTGGTTGTTTCGGGCGCGGTCGGCGCGGTAGATGCCGCCGGGATTGTATTTCACGCCTGCCTCGACCGCGCTGTCGAGCGCTGCCCATGTGTCGGTGTCTTCGGGCATTCGTACCCAGCCCATCATGCCACCGTGCGGCGCGACGATTTCGCACTCTGACGGGAAGTTCTCGCGCACTGCGCTGACGAGCGCGTCTCGCCGGGACAGTAGCTCTCGCCGCACCGTCTCGACATGCTGCGCCTTGCGTGTTCGCAGATATTCGTACACCAGCATCGTCGCTAGCTGGCTCGGCATGCCGCCGGTCAGCGCATCCTGCACCTGCTGCGGCGCGACCGCAAAGCCTACGCGCAGCCCGCAGCCGAGCAGCTTCGTGTACGATGACACATAGATGACCAAGCCGCTGTCGTCCATGCCCAGCATTGATGGCGGCAGCGGGTCGCCGTCTATGCGAAAGTCCGCGTACGACTCATTTTCGACGATAGGGATGTTGTACTCGGCGGCGATCCGCAGCATGTGCTTGCGGCGTTCAAGGCTGAGTGTCGCGCCGGTGGGGTTCTGGTACACGGGAATGGTGTAGATGAACTTCGGCTTTCTACCTTGCGCGGCGAGCCGTTTAATTTCGGCTTCGAGCGCCTCGGTGTCCATGCCGTCCATATCCGAGTTCACATGAATCACTTCGGCGCGCTTGCTGAGCAGCATATTCAGCGTGCCGGAGTAGGTGAACTCTTCGGCAATCACGACATCGCCGGCGTCGATAAACGCATCGACCAGCTTGCGGATTGCGCCGCCCGCGCCATCGCTGATGAATATATCGTCTATATCGACATCGGCGCTGCGCTTGTCCTTCAGCTCGTCGGCAATCACGCCGCGCAGCCCTTCGTGTCCCTTCAAGCCGGGATAGCCCGCGAGACTCGTTGCCTCGCGCAACAGCACGCTGCTCATCGCCTCGGCGTACAGTGCACCGTCGATAGCCTGCGGCACCGCGTTCGTTACCGAGAATATGTGCGCCGTATCCGCGCGCAGCCCGGCGGGCATATCCACCGCAGCGGGCAGATTTTTAGAGAAAAACTCTGAGTAATCCATTCAAATCTCCAGTCGCCATTTATTTAACGGTACATAATTGCCGCAACCTGTCCTTTACTCTCCTCTCAGGGAAGGTTAGGAAGGGAGTTATGATGAACCACGCCAACCCTAACCGGCTCACCGTACCCTTTGACACGCTGCGAATCTATACTATCATGCCATAGTGGAATTGCGAGCGCTCTCAGTAGGACAAGGAGAAACCCAATGGCAACATACATACTCCGTATATCTACCACATCCAGAGGGCGCAGGATGATACTCGAAGACCCGAATGTCATCCTCAACACCGAGGACGAAATGGACTTCACTGGCGCGGGGATAATAGGGCTGTACGCCGTGCTGGGCGACATAGACTTCGTAGCCATACTGGAGGCTGACGACAACGCCGCCGCCGCGCGCTTCGCCCTGGAACTTGGCGTAAAGGCGGGCTTGCGAACCACTACGCTACCCGCCATCCCGATCGGCCGCCTCGAAGACAGGTCCGGCGACCGCCCCAGAGGGCAAAGCGCCTACGCCGTCATCGGCTCCGGACCGGGCGGAGGCGCCGGCGCGTCATAAATTGGCTTTGTGGATATGAGCTGAACCTGTCTCTGGATTATACGATGTCCTACTGTTTGTAACCTGTCGGCAGTGTACTGTTGACTCATTGAACCCATTTCAAGTCCCGGCGGTTCAGACTAAAAAGGTGGAGATGCCTGCCCAAATAAGTCCATACCCCAGCAAGTGACATTGCCGTCTTCCTTTAATCCACATGTATGAACGCTACCGGCGCTGATACTTGTGAACTTGCCGGCGGGAGGCGACGCTTGCCCGTAATAGGCTGCCCGGACGATAACATTAGGGCTTCCCCGTAGTCTTTAAGACGCACGGGAAAGCCCTAATCAATCAGGGGTTATATATCCATTACTACAGCGGCAGTTGCACTTTCTCCCCCGTCTGCGCGCTTATCGTAACCGCCTCGGTGAAGTCCATGTAGCGCACACCGTCGGCGAAGTTGGTGTGCGTTATCTCTTCGACGCCACGAATGGCGTTGATGAACTCTTCTTCCACGCGCCAGTAGCCCTGGTTTTCTTCGGGTATCTCAATCTCAGACATTTCACTGTCGTCGCGGGTGCCTCCGTACAGCGCCATGCCGGGCGACTCGACGAACAGCGTGCCGTCGGTGCCGTGCAGCCACGCGCCGTTCTGCGGCGAATGCCCGGTTACCGCGCTCATGCGTATGTGCAGCAGTGGCCCCGAGTACATCTCGCATAGTACTTCGATGTGGTCCGGTATCGTGATGACCTTCGAGCTGCCGCTGTCGTCGCGCCGCGTCACATGCACGCGCGTCAGCGACTGCACTGTCTGCGCGGGACCGACCCAGCGCATCATCGCCTCGTACCAGATGCCCATTTGCATGATATTGTAGCCGCTGAAGTCGCGGTCGTGCCGCCAGTGATACGGAGCTTCCGGCGCGACGAAACCTGCCGGATGCATCGTCTTGTCATTGGCCACGAGGTTCACGGACAGCACATCGCCCAGATAGCCGTCCGCGATGAGCTGCTTGACAGTGTTATCCACACGCAGCGTCATCGGTGAGGGGACAATCTGCGCGACCAAGTGCGGAGCAAGCCGAGACGCATCCAGCATCTCCCGCGCCTGCGCCGCGTCCATGCACATCCGCGCCTCTGTCATCACATGCTTGTCGCTCTCCAGCGCGGCAAGCACCATATCGCGGTGCATATACGGCCATGTGCCGATGCAAATGGCGTCCGTGTCGTCCGCGTCTATTAGGTCAACCCAGCTGTCATAGACTTCGGGCAGTCCGTATTGGTCGGCGATGCGCTGACCGGACGCGCGGCTGCGGTTCGCCACGCTGACAATCTCAACGCCGTCGATTTCCTGAAAGCCGGGTATATGGCGCAGAGTCGTATTCCCGCCCGCGCCCACAAGTCCGATTCGTATAGTGTCGTCTGCCATGTGTAAATCGCTCCTCTTTCTTGTATGTTGTATCTAAAGCCGTCGTATCCGTATCGCATGGATTATAGGCTACACGGCGCTTGTCAGTCTATTTGCAGCGTGCATAGGCGTGTGATTATCAGTCAGAAGGGAAAAGTATATCTCCTCATCGCTCCGCCGTAGTCTTTCCCCTCCGCATCCAAGAACGCCCTATAATCGGCAAACGGGAAATACAACTCAACCGGCAGTGGTATAGCATCGCGGTCCGGCAGCCGCTCTGCATCGTCGAACACCCAGTTCAGCCACATCGTCTGCTCCATATCCCAGAACCTGAGCATAGACCATCCCGCCGCCGACGCAACCCGCACCTTTTCTGCCGTCAGCAGCCCGCCCAGCGTAAGATGCACCCCGTCCCATTCCGCGGCAACCGCCGGCCAGTTCGGCGTCAGCCAACTCTCCATGTCCGTCGCAAAGTCTTGTCCGTCGGAATCGCGCGGCAGTGTTGTCAGAGGATACAGCGTCCATCCTTCATTATCCGATTCCGCCGGGTCCGAGGCGTCGCGCGCCGATCCGGCGGGATACTTCGCGCAGAGCCGATGCCAGTCCGCCGGCCCGTTAATCTCATACACGCGCGCCGCATCGCTCACCCGCAGCCGCCACTGCTTTACGGGAAATTTGAACTCCAAGGTCAAGTCGTTCGGCCCGTTTACATCGCTTATATCCATAGCCGTGAGGAACGAACTATTGCCCTTGAAGCTCGTGCAAGTGTACAGTCCCGACTCCGGCTTGTTCGTGCGCTGTTCCCAGTATGTCAACGGCGCGGCGCTTGGCGGCTTGAACTTGTGGAGCGTTGGCTCGTCATCTCTTCTAGCAGCCCATGTCTGCGCCTTCCTATCCAGCGGAGCGAACCACCATCCAACCTCCGGCAACTCCAAAATAGCGCGCGCCAACTTACTCAGCTTTCGCCCGTTCAGCAGCGTGTACTTCACAGTCTCTTGGAAGTCAGGACTCCATATACTCAGCTCGTTGATAGCGTGATACGCCGCTTGCAGGCTTATCTCTGGGTGAACTGCGTCAGCCGCGCTCACTCCCGACTCTTGCAGCACAACCAAGAACGCGCATCCCGCCGGGGACGCGAGCAGTTCTTCAACCTTCTCGTCTATGTCCCGAGCCGAATGCGCGTTCATCGCCTGCCTGCTTGACCCTACACGCTAGGGTAGTGCAGCCTGCCTTGTCGGTCGGTATGCGCCATATAGACATCGCCGCCGCCTGTGGTTACGAACAGCGTGGTCAGGTCGGAGCCGCCGAACGAGCAGTTTGTCGGGCGATCGGTGGGCGTGGGGTGCGTTTCGATCACTTCGCCGTCGGGCGCGAAGACATATATCATCGGCCCCGGCCCGCTCTCGTCAAAGCCCGCCGTCGCTACGATATTGCCCTCGGTGTCCAGCACCATGCCGTCGATGCCGCGGTGCGCGCCAAAGTCGTGCAGCACGGTGTGATCGCCGAGACTGCCGTCTTCGTTCACCGGATACGCCCGTAACTCGCGCTTCTCGTCCGCGTTGCGCCCGGACTGCGCCACATACAGAGTCTTGTGGTCGAGCGAGAACAGCAGTCCGTTCGGCCGCGTAGTGTCGAAAGTTACGCGTGTGATCGACCAGCTGCCGTCGTCCTGCTCGTCCAGTCGATAGACTGAATCGTGGTCGAGGTCTTTGTTGGAGCGGTCGTTGCTCCACTCGCCGCCCGCGCCTTCGTAGAACGGGTCGGTGAACCAGACGCTGCCGTTTGGGTCGATAGCAAGGTCGTTCGGCACATTAAGCCGCTTGCCTTCAAAGCCGTCCGCGAGCACCGTCGCGGATCCGTCCGCCTCGTAGCGCACGACACGCCTCGCGCCGCCTTCGCATGCGTACAGCCTGCCTTGCGGGTCGAACATCAGCCCGTTCGCGTTGTTCGTGTCCGACCGATAGACGCTAGACCCGCGGTCCTGCGGATCGTAGCGGATGATGCGGCTAGCCGGGATGTGTGTGAACAGCAGCGCGCTACCGTCCCACGCCGGTCCCTCAGCAATGCCGCCATAAGGCCCGTTGACCAGAATAAATTGCCAGCTCATGTATCTCTCCATTCGCTAGATTTCTTTGAGTTAGATTGTCTATTTCAAGGATGAGCAGGAATGTGTATCCTGAATACCCTGTCCATTCATGCATGTCAGTTCTTGCCTTGCTAGATAACTTCCTCGGATTCGCCCACATCGTCGGCAGCGCCGCCGCCCAATTCCGCGCCGACAGCCTTGATAGACCCGAACTCTTCGCGGTAGGCGTTATGCATGCTGCGCGCGTCGCTGCTGTATAGCACGAATCGGGCGCCCTCGCGCAGCCACTTGGTCGTCAGATCGACCGTCTGGTGGTGTATCAGTGTAGGCACGCCCGCCGCCTGGCACTTGGCGATAATCTCGCGCAATGCGGCTTCGTAGTCGGGATGGTCGTACTGGTCGGGGATGCCGAGCGTGATGCTCAGGTCGTTTGGCCCAACGAAGATAGCGTCGATGTCCTTGACCTTCAGGATGTTCTCCAGATTCTCGATGGCGGGCACGCTCTCGATGCCGATGATGCACACATTGTTGGCGTTGCGCGCTTCGAGGTACGCTTTCGACGCCTCGCTGGGGAACTCGCCGGTATCCACAGCCTTCCGCACCAGAGCACCCTTCAGCGGACGCCACTTTGCCGCGCCGACGACTTCCTTCGCTTCATCGACAGTCTCGCAGTACGGCGCGAGAACGCCCTGCGCGCCCGCGTCGAGCGCCATCGTTACATAGTGCGAATCCGGAATCGGTATGCGCACAATGGGCACGACGCCGCTGAATGTGAACGCCGCGATGAAGTCGGCGACATCCATCCTGCCGCGCGGCGAGTGCTCCGTATCTATAATCACATAGTCGATGCCGAAGTTCGCAAATGCCGAAGTCCAGCGCGGGTTGCGCCCCATGCTAATCATCGTGCCATAGACGATGCCGCCGTTCTGCACCCGTTCCTTCAATTCTGCCCCGTTCATGTAGTCCTCCGAGTGAGATTTCAGTAATCAGTAATCAGTCCGCATGAATTGCTCTGCTGCCATACACTACGATGAATTGTATCCTGCAATGGTCGTGTGTCAAGCACGCGCCGCCCTTGCCGCGTACCTCCGCGCGAGTTGCCATCTCACGATACAATCAGACCTTCCTGTGGGTGCGTCCATGGCAGATTATAGAGAGGCGCGAACTGCGGCGCGGGCGGAAAGGGCATGTCTCGGAGAGGCACGTCGATGACCACCGGAGCCTCGCGTTCCAGCGCGAGAGGAATCAGCGTTTCCAGCTCCATTGGGTCATTCGCCCTCATTGCGACCGCGCCGAACGACTCCGCGAACTTGACGAAATCCGGATTGTGTAGGTCGGTCTCGTAAGTTCCTGCAAAAGATTCTTCCAAGTCGCGCGCGACATTGCCGTAAGAGTCATTGTTGAACAGGACTGTTACCACATTGATACCATACTTGACGGCAGTGGATAGCTCCGATGCGTTGAACATAAAGCCGCCGTCGCCCACCATGCACAGCGTGGGACGGTCGGGTTTAGCTACCTTCACACCCAGCGCCGTCGGGAATGAATAGCCCACATTGAACGAGTAGCCCGCGTCTATGTAAGTCTTGGGGTGGTTCACCGACCAATGCGTGCGGGCGTAGAAGCTTAACTGGTTGATGTCCCAGACTACGAAAGCGTCCTCAGGTATGCCCCTGCGGATTGCCTCCATCACAGGATACTGCGGCTCCTTGAGCCTGATGTCATAGTAGGCAATCAGGCTGCGCGCCGCCTCCACCGCTTCGGCAGGCGAAGGGCGCTCTCCGGCGCCGGCCTCTATCAGGTGCGGAATCAGGGCATCTATCGTAGCTCTCGCGTCTCCATGTAGTGGGATGGTGTTGGACTGGACTCTCGTAAGTTCGCCGTCGTCGATGTTTATGTTCACCAGCGTGGACGACTCCCCCGCAGGATTGCCCAGCGAAAAGCGCGCCCCGATTCCAATCACCACATCGGCGGACTGCATCACCTCGTAAAGCTGGTTCATCTCCTGTATCTCTCCGCGAGGGCTGAAACAAGAACCGTAAGACAGCGGATGTCCGTCCGGTATGGTTCCCTTTCCGCCGCTCGAAGTAACCACGGGTATATTCGTCGCCTCCGCAAGCCTCACCAGAACTTCCTCGGCATCCGACCTCGCCACTCCGCCACCCGCGTATATCAGTGGCAAGCGAGACCGCGCGATGATGCGAGCGGCTTCTCGAAGATCGTCCGGGCTCGGCACGATTCGCGAGATTCGGGCAGGATTGCGAAGCGCGACTTCCTCCGTCTCGACGCCTACTTCCGGCGGGATCTCGATGAGCGTGGGACGAGGCCTTCCTGTACGCATCTGCCTGAACGCCTCGAACACTGCGTCAGGAACCTCCCTCGGCCTCATTGCCAATCGTTGCCACTTCGTTACTGAGCGCACCGCGCCGGGCTGGTTCTCGACTCCATGCACAGTGCCAAGCCCCTTGCCCATCGCGCCGCGCGGAATCTGACCGGCGATGAGCAGGACGGGTGAGGAACGCGAGTAGGCGTTGGTCAAGCCCGATGCGGCATTGTACAGACCCACTCCCGGGACCACCAGCGCCACTCCCGGCTTCCCCGATGCGCGAGCATACCCGTCCGCCATGTAAGTCGTAGCCTGCTCGTGCCGTGTAGTTATCATGCGTATGCCGGGTTCATCGCGCAGACCGGCGACGATCCCATATATCTGTATGCCTGGAATCCCGAACACCACCTCTACGCCTTCCCGCACGAGTGATTTCGCCAGCGCCTCGCCGCCGCTCATCTTTGCCAACGCTTCCACTCCGCAAATTGCTCTCAGTCGTGCAGGAAAACCGCTGCTTAGGATAGTCTCATCCGAGGCTGCTTTCTCGCTTTGTCCGAAGCCATTCTAACACGACGAAAATATTTGTTATATCTCTTCATTAGCTGTGCTCCCATAACTTTGATAGTC
Organism: Chloroflexota bacterium; assembly: GCA_009840355.1. NCBI lineage: Bacteria > Bacillati > Chloroflexota > Chloroflexota bacterium. The sequence goes on along the minus strand of VXNZ01000056.1, from coordinate 151,141 downwards.
TCCGATTCCTCTGCTCCGCCCATCTATGTTAGTCTCCCGCCGCAGCCTGTTCTGGCAGCTTGGTCCGTGACTTGGCGTTGCCGATTATGAAGCCTAGCATGCCGATTAGCGCTCCGATGCCCGTTATGCCGAATGTGTTGGATGTGCCGATGAAGCTGTGTATTGGGATGAACACGAACGCGCCGAACGAGCCGCCTACATCCCACGCCTGCTGCAGCGTCGCCATCGCCGCGCTGCGCTCTCGCATAGGCGCTCTGTCCACTGTGAACGACTGTATGCCCGGCTGCAGCAGCCCGAATCCCAGCCCGGCGAAGAATCCGCCGCTCAAGAACATCGCCTGGAAGAATGCTCCGTTCAGCACGAACATGGCAATCGCCACAGCCAGCAAACCCGGCACGATGACCGTCGCGCGCCCAAGTCTGTCTGCGATCGGTCCGCCTGCCGCCATCGCGAACATGGACACGACCGAGAACACCGTGTAGTACAGACCCGGGTTGCCCAAGCTCTGCTCGTGCGCCAGCAAGGGCAAGTAGGTGTTCGTCGGCGCGGTGGTGAAGGTATAAGTCAGGAACACCAGCGTGGGAAACAGCGCCGAGCGCGCTATTAGCGGCGGCTTGTCGCCGGATGCGCCGGCTGCAGGACCCGGAGCGGGACGCTCGAACCCGATGCGGCTTGCGGATATGCGAAGGCATGCCAATGTGCCGATAGCCGCCGCCAGCGCCGAGAATAGGAACGCGTTCTGTGGGCCGGCGTTATCGTACAAGAACGACGCCACGAACGGTGAATACAGGAACGATATGTTGATGGCGTTGCCCATGTACGCCATCGCCTCGGCGCGGCGTGTGTTCGGCGCGAGGTTCGCTACCATAGTAGATGTGGCGACGGGACCGAGCGCAAGCCCGACGCCTTGCAGCATGCGCATCGGCATCAGCCACCACGGGCTGAGCGCGAATATGTACGATAGGCTACCGAGCGCCACGATAGCCGTGCCGATGACCGCCACGCGCTTGGGCCCCAGCGTGTATATCCACTGCCCGCCGACTGGTCGTATCAGCAAGCCCACAATGCCGAACGCGCCGATGATTATAGGCAGGTGAAACGACGCGTCGCCCTTAAGGTATTCGACGGCGAACGGCGGGATAATCGTCAGAGTCGCGGTGTAGCCGGCGAACATGAAGTGCCCGGTAATCAGCGTCAGGATGAAATCGCGCGTCCAAAGCCTATCGCCCTTTCCATCCAAAACGGCGGCAATCCGCCCGACCAACTCGTTCACGGCAACCTTCTCGTTTCTTTCCGCCAATCCGGCATCATAACTGCCAGCACCGCAACTGCCAGCACCGCAACTGACTGTAACATATCAGCCGCTATGCTAAACAGGATGTACAGGATATGGCATAGTTCCATTCACGCCGGATTGTCCCCATTCTAACCTTCCCCCAGCAAGGGCTTACCGAGGGTATCTAAGAAGACGATTTCACAAATCTCTAATGTTGTCATTCCGAACTCAGTGAGGAGTCTGAAATTGTCTCGCAAAAGATGATTCTAGTAGGACTTTGCGCTGATTCCCCGCGTACGCGCCAGATTGCGGCGCGGCGGCATTAGGCTTATACTCACGGGCATAATAATATGAAGGCGGGCGATTGAGACGAATTGAGACTAAGAATGGAGAGCCTGCATTATTATAGGAGGGATTGGCGATGAATCTACTGGTACTATCCGGCGGCAGACATCCTTATGAAGAGTCCACGCCTGTGCTAGAGGGCTTTCTGACCGGAGCCGGGCACGAGGTGAATGTTACCGAAGACGCTTCGATTCTGGCGGATGCGGATGCGATGAGCGGCTACGATGCGCTGGTGTTCAACACGATGCGCGCGGGCGACGACGCGATGACGCGCGAGCAGCAGGCAGGCATGACAATGGAGGGAAGGGCTTCATCTGCATCCACATCGCCGGCTGCGCCTCGGCAGACTGGCACGAATACTACGACATCACCGGCGGCGGTTGGTTGCTCACGGATAGCTACCACCCGCCATACGGCAAGTTCGAGGTGAATATCACTGACGCGGATAGTCCTGCGGCAGCGGGTATATCCGACTTCGAGACGAACGACGAACTCTATATGGGCATCGAATTCAAAGACGGCAACGATGTCTTCATGACCGGCGACTCCGAAGACGGCACTTGGACTTGGCGCGGCGAAGAGACATTCATGCCCGGTGGCACATTCCCGCTCGGCTGGACGCAGCAGTTCGGCAACGGTAAAGTGTTCGTAACACTGTTAGGGCACAACGGATTGAGCTTCGAGACACCGGAGTTTCAGCGCACAGTGCTAAACGGCATCGACTGGACGACATCATAATCCGTCAGTTACTCACCGGACGACAAATCCATAGCGCGGACTTACCCATGAGGGACTTACCCATGAGGGACTTACCCATGAGGGACTTACCCATGAGGGACTTACCCATAAGATTAGGAGGCAAGGCTTATGAGGCTAGAAGGCAAGGTCGCAATCATAAGCGGCGGCGCGCGAGGGCAGGGCGCTGCGGAGGCGAAGATGTTCGCGCGCGAAGGCGCAAAGGTTGTCTTCGGCGACATCCTCGATGACGAAGGCAAGCAGGTCGAAGCCGAGATTAACGAGACCGGCGGAGACGCAACCTATGTCAACTTGGATGTTACCAGCGAAGACGCTTGGCAGAACGCCGTCGATACCGCAGTCGAGCGCTACGGCAAAGTGGACATTCTGGTGAACAACGCCGGCGTCGCGTTCTGGACATTCGGCGATGACGCAAGCGTGGAAGACTGGGACACCGTGATGGACATCAACGCCAAGGGCGTGTTCCTAGGCACGAAGGTGGTGATTCCGGCGATGCGCGATGCGGGCGGCGGCTCCATTGTGAACATATCGTCCATATCCGGCATGGTGGGGCAGGCGACCATCCATCCCGGCTACAACGCATCCAAGGGCGCGGTTCGCATACTCACCAAGTCCACCGCGATCCAATACGCGAAAGAAGGCATACGCTGCAACTCTGTGCATCCCGGTCCGGTGCGCACGGAGATGACCGCGCGCGGCTGGCGAGACCCAGAGCGACGCCAGCGCACCGAGCAAAACACACCGCTGGGCCGCTACGCCGACGCCGACGAGATAGCGAGCGGCGTGCTGTTCCTGGCATCAAACGAATCGTCCTACATGACAGGCAGCGAATTAGTAATCGACGGCGGCGTAATCGCGCAGTAGCCACCAACTGACATGGATATACGGGATGTACAGGATTCTCATTGAAATTGTCCAGCCCATCCTGTATATCTTGTGCATCCGTGTTAGTTCCAGCCCTAAACTGGCTCTTCTTTTCCGTTGACACTGTAAATATGCCGTCCATATACTTTTGCGAAATGGATAGCGGTGTAGGTGAATGACGACTAATTTTGTGTTTGTTACCGGCGGCGTGGTCAGCTCTATTGGCAAGGGCATCGCCGTCGCGTCTCTTGGGCGTGTGCTTAAGAGCAGGGGTGTGTCCGTCTCCGTGCTGAAGCTCGACCCGTATCTCAATGTCGATCCGGGCACTATGTCTCCGTATCAGCATGGCGAGGTATTCGTAACGCGCGATGGCTGCGAGACCGATCTCGACCTTGGCCACTACGAGCGCTTTATCGATGTGGAACTGACCCGCGCATCCAACCTGACCGCCGGGCAGATTTACCAAGACATCATATCGCGCGAGCGGCAGGGCGAGTTCCTCGGCGGCACCATCCAAGCCGTGCCGCATGTCACCGACGCCATCAAGCAGCACATGCTCAGTCTTGCGCAAAGCAGCGAAGCCGAAGTCATCATCGTCGAAGTCGGCGGCACGGTCGGCGACATCGAAGGGCTGCCATTTCTCGAAGCCATCCGGCAGATGCGCAACGAAGTCGGCCGCGACAATGTGTGCTACATCCATCTGACATTCCTGCCGTTCATCATGGCAACGGGCGAGCTGAAGACCAAACCCACTCAGCACAGCGTCCGCGAACTGCGCAGCATCGGCATTCAGCCCGATGTCATCGTCTGCCGCAGCGACTACGAAGTCGATGACGACATCAAGCGTAAGATAAGCATCCACTGCGATGTGCCGCTTCCCGCCGTCATAACCCTGCCCACGGTAGATACGGTGTACGAAGTGCCGCTCATACTGGAAGACGAAGGCATGGGCGAACTCGTAGTCAACACCTTGGGCATCGAGAGCGCGGGACGCGACATGGCGGGCTGGGAGATGTTGGTAGAGGGCATCAAGACGCCCAAGGAAGCCCTGCCCGTCGCGGTCGTGGGCAAGTATGTGGACTTGCAGGATTCGTACCTGTCGGTCAAGGAAGCGCTGTTCCACGCGGGCATGGCGCACGATGTGGACATCGATGTGCGCTGGGTGCGCTCTGAAGACATAGAGCAGCAAGGACCGGCGCGCCTGCTGGACGATGTGCGTGGCATCGTGGTGCCCGGCGGATTTGGGCAGCGCGGCGTCGAGGGAATGATCCTCACCGCGGAATACGCTCGCACGCACAAGATACCCTATCTCGGCTTGTGCCTTGGCTTGCAGGTGATGGTAATCGAGATGGCGCGGAACGGGCTTGGCAAAGAGGCGGCGCACTCCACCGAGTTCAACCCGCTCACCGCAGACCCGGTTATCGACATTATGCCGGAGCAGCGCGTCATAACGCAGATGGGCGGCACGATGCGGCTCGGCGAGTACCCATGCGACCTGATGGCGGATAGCAAGGCGCGCGCCGCGTATGGCGTATCGTCGATCAGCGAGCGCCACCGCCACCGCTTCGAGTTCAACAACGACTATCAGGAAGCGTTCGAGTCTGTTGGGTTATGGCCCTCCGGCCTTTCCCCGAATGGCAAGCTGGTGGAGATTATGGAGCTGGAGCCGAACATGCACCCGTTCATGCTGGGTGTGCAGTTCCACCCGGAGTTCCGCTCTCGGCCTAACAAGCCGCATCCATTGTTCGAGGGCTTCGTCGAATCCGCGCTGGAGACACTGCGCGAGGGCGCGCAACATTTGCTGCCGATAGACGAAGGCGCCAAGCGCACCGTGGACGCGCAATGACGCAGGTGTGATTCTAACCTTCCCACATGATGGGGGAGAAGTTCCTATTCGCCCAGCCCTAGACCGTGAGGGTCGATTTCGCAATTCCTTAATGTTGTCATTCCGCGTTGCCTTTGTCATTCCGAACGCAGTGAGGAATCTGAAATCGTTGCACGCAAACTTGTTTCCGACTTTAGATTTCAAGCGAAGCGAGAAATGACAGGTATAAATTGCAAATGACAGATAAATTGCATTTGTGAAATCGTCTTGAAGCAAGCGTTGCGAATGGGGATTTTAGCGGATATAATGCTTAAGGCAGGGCGTATTCCAGTGTGCTATACTTCGTTGAGACTCCCCTGCGGCGTCTAACGCTGATGTGCACTTTCCCCAATTGTTGATTGTCCCCTGCCATGAGCCTGCCTGTTGAATCTGCCGTCTAGCCTGCCCGCCCGTATGAGCGCGCCGTTTAGTTTGTCATAAGGCAATTGCGCCGCATTATTTCTTCCCGTCTATTTCAGTCCATCAGCCTTTAGCATGCGCCTTTTGGGTGCGGAGTATCTCATGAACCTCGCTGAGCTTCAAAGCCTTAACAACGAAGACCTCTACAAGCTCGGAAAAGAGCTGGGCGTCTTCGAGAACGGCAACATGCCGCATCGCCGCGAGATGATGAACAAGGTGCTCGCCAACCTCTCCGAGAAGAACGGCAATCTCAAGGCGGGCGGCATCCTCAGCATCCTCAACGACGGCTACGGCTTCCTGCGACAGTCCGGCGCCTCCGCCAGCAACTCCGACGTCTATGTCTCGCAGTCGCAGATCCGCCGCTTCAGCCTGCGCACCGGCGACGAGGTGCACGGACAGGTGCGCCCCCCAAAGGACGGCGAGCGCTACTTCGGCCTTGTCCGCGTCGAGCAGGTCAACGGCAGCGAGCCCGATCGCTCCCGCCGCCGCAAGCACTTCGAGAGCCTGACCGCTATCCACCCCACGCGGCAGATCACGCTCGAAACGCGCAAAGACCTCGTGTCCACGCGGCTTATCGACATGCTCGCGCCCATTGGCAGAGGGCAGCGCGGGCTTATCGTCTCCCCGCCCAAGGCAGGCAAGACCACGCTGCTCAAGCAGATTGCCGACGGCATCGCCGCCAACGCACCGGACATCCACATCATGGTCGCGCTCATCGGCGAGCGCCCCGAAGAGGTGACCGATGTCACGCGCTCGGTCAACGGCGAGGTGTACAGCTCCACTTTCGACGAGCCGGTCGAAGACCACTGCCGCGTCGCCGAGATGGTGCTGGAACGCTCCAAGCGCCTCGTCGAAGGCGGCAAGGATGTGGTCATCCTGCTCGACAGCATCACGCGGCTCACTCGCGCCTACAATCTCGCCGTGCCGAGCAGCGGTCGCACACTGTCGGGCGGTATGGACCCCGTCGCGCTCTACCCGCCCAAAAGGTTCTTCGGCGCCGCCCGCAATACCGAAGAGGGCGGCTCGCTCACCATCATCGCCGCATGCCTCATCGACACGGGCAGCAGGCTCGACGACCTCGTGTACGAGGAGTTCAAGGGCACGGGCAACATGGAAGTCCATCTCGACCGCCGCCTCGCCGAGCGCCGCTTCTTCCCCGCCATCGACATCGAGCGCAGCGGCACACGCCGCGAAGAGCTGCTCATCGACGATGCTTCACTGCAGCATGTCTGGCTGCTCCGCCGTTTCGTCGCGCTGCAAAAGTCCCAAGGCGACGACAACGCCATCGAGGTCATCACCAAAATTATGCGCAACACACGCAACAACAAGGAATTCCTCGTCAACCTGCCCCGCCTCGCGCAGGAAGTCTCGCCCATGCGCCGGTAGCCGACTTCCCGCGCCGCGTATAATCGCCTATACTGCACGCACCATCCCTATTAAGGAGTTCTGTTGATGACCACCGAAGCCCCGACGACTAATCCGTATTCCGCGGAAGAGCGGATGGCGCGAATGGAGGCGCAGCAGGAGCTTCTTATTGAGCTGCTGAGAGACAATAATGAGCTGCTGAGGGAAAACAATGCCAAGATAGACGCCCTTGACAAGAAATTCGACACGAAGATAGACGTCCTTGACAAGAAATTCGACACGAAGATAGACGTCCTTGACAAGAAGTTCGACGCGAAAATAGACGTTCTTGACAAGAAGTTCGACGCGAAAATGGACGTTCTTGACAAGAAGTTCGACGCGAAGTTTGACACCACCAACAACCGCATCGACGCTGTCAATCACCGCATCTTCCTCGCGGGCATCGGCATATTCACCATCGTCGGTGGGGGTGTCGCAGCCTACATCGTCAGCCTGCTCACCTAACCTTCCCGCGCCGCGCATAATCGCCTATACTGCACGCACCATCCCTATTAAGGAGTTCTGTTGATGACCACCGAAGCCCCGACGACTAATCCGTATTCCGTCGAAGAGCGGATGGCGCGCATAGAGGCGCAGCAGGAGATTATCATTGAGCTGCTGAGGGATCACAACGCGAAGTTTGACGCCATCAATGATCGCTTTGACGCCCTCGACAGGAAGTTCGACGCCAAAATAGACGCCCTTGATAAGAAATACGAAGCGAAATTTGACGCCATCAACGCGAAGTTTGACAGCATCAACGCGAAGTTTGACAGCATCAACGACCGCTTCGACGCCAAGTTCGACGCACTCAACCACCACATCTTCCTCGCGGGCATCGGCATATTCACCATCGTCGGCGGGGGCGTTGCCGCCTATATCGTCAGCCTGCTCACCTAACCCTGCTCCTCTTCTAGCCCGCCTACCCCGCCTGCGCCGACAGCACGACCACGCTCATCTCGCGCGGCAAGCTCGTCGCCGTTACGCGCAGCGTCGGACGCGGCGACACATCACTCGCTCCCAGCTCGCCCAGCAGCGCACCCAGCGCACCCGCATCATCATCGCCCGCGCCATCCGCGCCCGCCTGCCAGCCCACAGGCACCACTATCCGCGGTCCCACCTGCTGCACCAGCCGCGCCACACGCTTCGCCGCGCTCTCACCGCCGCTCGCGTCCACCACCAGCACTTCCACATTGTTCAGCTCGTCCAGCTGCCGCGAACTCAGCGACGGCACACTGCCACCCGCGTGGCACACCCGCACACCCTCCGCGCGCATCGCGTACACCGTGCTCACCAGCCGACCGTCCGCGTCCTCCGCGTTCCCGTACGGCGTGCCCATGCCGCTTATGTAGAAGTTCGCAATCTCGTACTCGCCCGGTCCCCGCAGCACGCGAGGCGAACCGCCCACCGCGCCCGCATTGGAATGGCGCGGCGCGTCAATGCTCACCGTCACTATATCCGCGCTCGTCTCCGGCATCCGCGCGCCGTCCTCCGCGTAATACGGATCCGACACCACCGCCGTCTGCCCCGACTGCACTCGCACCGCCCAGTTCCCCAGCCACGATATTTCCATTACTTTACGCCTCCTATGCATGTATAATGTATCCACACAATTTTAACACCGTTCGGAGTTTTCAGTCGCCGGCCCGCTCAGCCTTTGAACAGCATTTAACTATCGTCAGAGATTCATCATGGTAAGCGCAAACAGGCGAAATGCCCCTTACCCTCGCCTAATCGCCCCGGATTCCCGCTTTCCCCGTAATACTCCCGTAATATAAGTCCTATAGTGTGGACTCTGTACGCCTGCGTGCTGGGCATACTCATGCCTTTGTGCAGGACTTGTTTGGGCAATAGTTTAGGGCTTTGTATAGAAACTTCGCCAAAAACATTCAAAATAATGCCTTGCGGAAGTATGCCGCGCGGTGTAGCGTTCTCAAATAGACGAGTGGCGAACACTCTCAATAGCGACAACTAGACTATCGGAATGGATTATTCGGAACAAATACGAACCGGTACTAACCCGAATGTTAGGAGGACGAATTGAACAATAGAAAAGCATTTATCCCCATATCAGCGCTGCTGGGGGCTTTGTTGCTCGCACTTGTGGCAACGATGACGCCGTTTGTCGCTGATCCCGACCGCGCACACGCGCAGTCTGCAGCCAGCATCACTGTGGGCGGCAAGGCAGTAAGCGGCTTCGCTGTTGGCACTTTTGACTACACTGCCAATCCCACACGGGTGTCGAGTGGAACCACTCACATACAAGTCAACGCCTCAGCGGTGTCAGGGTCCCGTGTGCATAGCATCAGGTACGCTCCGGATATTACTCCTTCTAGCACTGCAGGGTCAGTATCAGATTTCACGACCCTTCCAGGCCAAGTTGCATCCGGTGGCAACGTGCCGCTTAGATCGAATGAAAGCACAGATATCGGCGTTGTTATAGCGACAGGAAGTGGCGCCACCGCTACTGGAACGATATATGTCGTCACAGTTACGCGCGTGTCGTCAGGCGCTAGCGACAATGCGAACTTGGCGGCGACCACTGGTTTGGCAATCGGTGGTGTCCCAACTGGCACCACTTTAGTGCCGGATTATGACCCGGACACTACGAGCTACTCGCTTTTCGTTCCATACGATGTGAATGACTCCGGTAATGACGCTACCAATACAATCACCGTAACGCCGACGCTAGCCGACGATACCGACCCGCAAACGACCACCGCAGGTGCGTCGTTCACGATAGCCTCGAACAAGGATTCCGAGCTTGCTGAAAGTGGTGGCGCTTACACGGTGGAGTTGGCGGAAGGCGCGAATGTCATCACCATATCGGTGGAGGCTGCGAATGTAGTCACGAAGAAAACATATACTGTAACTGTGACGCGCGCCCGCGCGAATTCTTCGGACGATGCGAGGTTGAGTTCTTTGACGGTGGGCGGCAAGTCCGTACCCGCAGCGAACATTGAGCTCGCTGATGGCGCCGACGGACTTGTGGACTACACAACCAGATTCCCGTTCGCAACGGAGTCGGTCCAAGTTACTGCTGTGAAGAACCACGCCGGTGCTCAGGTCCTCGTAAGGACTGGTGATGCTGCGGCTGCCTCTGTTACAGGAACGATAGACACGGACGGAAGGGTTTCTCTGACGGCAGGGACGCCGCTCTTCATTGCGGTGCAAGTAACGGCTCAGGACGGGACGAGTGCCAGCCGAAGGAATTACATACTGCAAGTAACGCGTGTGGCACAGGATGCTGCCAGCGATGCGAACTTGGCGGCATCTGATGGTTTGACACTTACAAATCCTGCAGTCGCGTTAGCGCCGGCTTACAACCAGGACACTACGAGCTACACGGCTTTCGTGCCATACGATGTCGACGGCGCCACCCCTGTAACTGTAAACGACGAAGTCACTGTAACGCCGACGCTGTCAGATACGACTGCTGCTCCTGCTAATGCGTCCTTCACGATAACCTCGAACAGGGATTCAGAAATTGGCAGTGATAATATCGTTGAGTTGGCGGTAGGTGCGAATGTCATCAGCGTAGTAGTGGAAGCCGCGGATGTGGTGACGAAGAAGACATACACCGTGACAGTAACGCGCGCCGCTGAGACCGGTTCGGACGATGCGACGCTGAGCGCCTTGACGGTGGGCGGCGAAAGTGTGAGCGTTTCCGGCTTTACTTCTACTGCCAGTCCCTCTGCTGACGATGTGGATTACACGACCAATGTTCCTACTACAGTGCAAAGGGTACTAGTCGCTGCCACTCCGACGGACTCCAGCGCTGTGGTCGTCATACGAAGCGGCGCTGACGTAAGTGCTGCCCTCACAAATCCTATAGACACGGACGGCAGGATTGACCTGACCGCTGGGGCGGCGGTTTTCATCACGGTGCAGGTGACGGCTGCAGATGGCGAGACGGTAAATAACTACATACTGAGCGTTACACGCGCGTCACCGACCGCTTCCAGCACCGCGAATTTGACCAACTTGACAATTACAGCCCCCACCGGTATCACTGTGGCGCCGACCTTTGGCGAGGACGTTACGAGCTACACGGCTTCCGTGCCACACGATGTGGACGCGAATACAGACAGTCCTACCGCTGGGACACAAGATGAAATCACCCTAACCCTGCCGCTGGCTACTGGCGCAACTATCGAAGTAACGTCGGACATGGATGACGCTATTGCCACGACGACTACCCCTAATGAACACGTTGTTGAGCTGGCGGAAGGCGCGAATGTCATCACCATAATGGTGGAGGCTGAGGATGCCGTTGCGACGAAGACATACACCTTGACTGTGACGCGCGCGACCCAGAGCACTTCGGATGACGCAAGTCTGAGCTCCTTGATGGTGGGTTCCGAAACTGTGTCCCTGCCGTTGCCTGAGTTTGACAGCACTAGCGCCGCTACTATTTCGGCGTCGACCTATGCGACCGGCGTTTCTAACATAATGAACTCGATCCAGATTGATGCCACTCCGACACACGCCGGAGCGATGGCAGTCATAAGGACGGGTGCTACTGCAGAAGCCGCTGCTACAGGATCGATAGACGCCGATGGAAACATTCCCCTGATTGTCGGCTATACGAACTTTATCGCGGTACAGGTGATGGCTGAAGACGGTCTGTCGGCCAGCAATAAGACTTACATGCTGCAGGTGAACCGCGCGCCGGCAGGAGCTTCCAGTGATGCGAAGTTGATCGAGACCGGTGGTTTGACAATTAGCACTGGCATTTTGATGCCGGACTATGACCAGGACACCATGGCATACACTGCTGAGGTTGGGAACGCAGTCGGGTCGGTTACGGTAACGGCTACGGGCTTTGGTGACAATACTACCGTTACTGATAACAACAGGGCGACTGTTCGGATAATGTCGGACAGGGATGATGAAATCGGCAATAACCTAGACACGACCGGTGTGCGGAATTTGACTAGCCATGCCATTGACCTAATGGTTGGTGCCAATGTCATCACCGTAATGGTGACGGCTTCGGACTACGTCGCGATGAACACATACACGGTTACGATAACTCGTGAGTCCGCAGGCGACGATGCGTCGCTAGCGTCGCTGGGTCTGAAGCACCTACCGATGAACATGATGGAAGGCGTGGCTATCGAGCTGATGCCGGCGTTTGATTCGGGCACGATGACATATACCGCCGACGCGGGTTCCGCAGAGGCGATAACGGTTACCCCGAAGACGACGAATTCGGACGCCAGTGTGTCCGTAACGGTCAACGGCATTGCCGCGATGAAGACAGACATACCGATGTACTGGGACATGCTGGGCTGCCCGGCGATGAATGACTCAGTGCGCGCATACGACGATCACAGCCATCCTGATAATGCTACCAGCCCGTACTGCACAACCTACAATGCGGATGCCACGCATCCGGGTCTCATGGGCGACGCAAAGGATGTAGTGGATATGACATTCGCTAACTACTACGACGTCCCGCTGTCGGTAGGCGATAACGCGGTCGCAGTGATGGTAACGTCGGAAGACGAGACCGAGACCGAGACCTACACCGTAACGGTGACCCGTGTGGACATGTCTGACGAGGCAAGGCTGCTTGCTGAGTACGATGCAAATAGCGACGACGTGATCGACGATGGTGAGATGAATACGGCTATTGGTGCTTACCTTGACGGAATGCTCTCAGATGCCGATATGAATACCCTTATAGGCATCTATCTCGGAGGATAAAGGCGAAACCATAAAAAGTACGGCAGGTCCGTTCGCCTCACCTGTGGGCGAGGCGTGAGCGGAGTCCGCAAGGGCGAACGGACCTACGGATCTAACGAAGCCAAAAGCGGAACTTCCAACCCACATTAAAGGAGAAAGGCATTGAATAGACTATTGATTTTGGCGGCATTGCTGCTAAGCGTGGTCGGCGGCTTGACTCTCGTGTCGAGTACGTCACCCCTGGCAGCACAGACGGATCCCAGCGCCACTCGGTCCTTCGAGCCGGCGACAGTGGCGCCGGGCGGATCGGTGACGGTGAGCATTGATGTCGAAGGCGTCGGTCTGGCGGGCAGTGTGACGGAAACGCTGCCAGCGGGATTCACTTATGTCTCCACCACGAATACGCTTGGTGGAACTCAGACAGGATCTGAAGTTGAATTTCGCTTTCTAGGGAACGGAGACTTTTCCTATACGGTCACAGCTTCCGACATGGACGCCACCTATTCTTTTAGTGGCGCTCTAAATCCAGGCCCAGGCATGGATGACGTTGACGTTACGGGCGATTCCGATGTAGTGGTCAGGACTGCCGCAGCGCAGACAGGCCCTGCTCCGGAGTCGAATGACCTCCAGTTCGACGTCGTTGCCTCGAAGGCCGTTGAGGACGCCAGGGTGTCCAGTGTGGGCAACCCGATTGAAGACGGTGCTCTGGGTTGGGTTATCAACGAGACAGGATACACCCTTGACGAGAACTTTGACGGCGCGACCGGCGACTTCGTGGTCAAGAGGACTGGCGACGGCACGTTCGGTCTCTTCGTGGTTAACTCCGGGGCTCCCAGCTTGGGCACCTCGCGGTCAATCAATGTTGACTTGACCTATACCGACGCTAATGGCACCGAGCTTACGACCACCCTTGAGGGTGACATAAACTCGCGAGACGCGCTCGCTATCACGTCAAGTAATGAGTTCACGATACCGCAGGGCATTGCTGAAGGTACCCATATAGGTGCTTTCACGGTCAGTGGCGGTATTTCGGGTGAGTACCTGGACGGCATCCTGAGTGGCACGGGCAGCGACATGTTCTCCGTCGATGACGACGACATGACGCTCTCCTTCCAGAGTGGTTCCCTGTCTGTTGGCGACTACGACCTCAAGCTCACCGTGAGCGGTGATGCTGGCCTTGCCAACAGAACTACCATCGCAGACGTTACGATAACCGTTACCGCGTCGAACATGGCGCCGACGGTTCCTTCTGCGTTCACTGCTACCCTCAAGGAAGAAAACCTGCCGGACAACGGCCTTATTAGCGCCGGAGCCGAGGTTGGTGATGCCAGCTATGGCGTTTCCGCCAATGACAGCGACGTGCTGACCTATTCGCTGGATAGCGCCGGTGATGCTGTCTTTGACATTAACAGCGGCAACGGCATGGTAACTGTCGAGGGCGCCATAGCGGATACCGCCGCCGACTTCACTCGCAGCGACAGCGGTACGGTTAACGACGATGGCGACGTCGTCTATACCTTCAACATAATGGTTTCGGACGGCGTAACCGCGAATCAGCAGACCATTCCCGCCACCGTTACGGTGGACGTGAATTCGCCGGCAATGTTTAATGACGGCGCTGACGACGATATTGCGATGACGCTAACCGCAGGTGAAGTGCCGTACCCTCTGCTCGACCTCCGGGCATCAGTGACGGACGCTGACGGCGACTCCCTCACTTTCTCGATCTCGAACAACCCGGCATACATCGTGCTTGACTCGTCAGACACTTCTGATTTGTTGCTGCTGACCTACCTTCCGCGCGATGCGCATTCAGGTCCTAGCACTGACACAATCTCAGTCAGCGTGACCGACGGCTTCAATGGTGCATCTGATTCAATCGATATTGAAATTGCGGTATCACAGCGTCAGCCGGACCCGGTTACATCCGAGTTCGTGAGCATATTTGTTGCTGAGAACACGAGCGACTGCTCGCAGGCAGGCGTGGCAAGCGGCTGCTCCCTCGCGGGCATCGTGGCAAGCGCTACCTCCTATAGCATCGAGAGCGGTGTTGAGGGCGGTGACACGAACTACGCGGTAGATAGCAGCACCGGCGCGATCAGTGTTGTGAATATGCCCAACTTCGAGGACGACGAGAGTCCTGCGTTCTTGGTGAACGCAAAGAACGGAGATAATCTCGCGGGCCTGATTTCGGTGCGCGTGACGGTTACTGATGTCAACGAAGCTCCGGTACTTGACGCGATACGCGGCACCCCGTGGGTGTACGAGACCGCGCAGTCCGGTGATGCGGTCGTAGAGGACCAGGACGGCCCGGAGGCCAGCGAACTTCCCATTTTCATCCATGCTGATGACCAGGACGACGATTCGATTACCTACTCCATCAGCTCGGGCAAGCCGCCGTTCGTAGTGCATCCGACAACCGGTGCGCTGACGGTTAGCGGCGCGCTGGACGCGGAAGTTGCCGGCAGCCATTCCTTCACGGTGAAGGCTACGGACGAACACGGCCTGTCCGACGATATGTCAATCACGGTGGACGTGCTTAACGCTAACGAGGCGCCGAACTTCACCAGCCCGCTGGGCGACGCCGCAGTGACGACGATACCGGAGAATACCGGCAGCGCCGCTGTGATATTCGTCTTCACGGCTACGGACGAGGACGGGGACGACCTGACCTTCGTGCTACGCGAAGGACAGTCCCAGGATCTGTTCGAAGTCCAGAACGAGTCCAGTGAGATGGTTAACGGTGTTGAGGTATGGAGCGGTGAGCTGCATGTGCGCAGCGACGGCCCGGGCCTCGACTATGAAAACGCAGAGTACGACTCCAGGGTGCACGTGGAAGTCAACGACCCAGCGGGTCTGAACGATACGTTGCTGCTTAGGGTCAACCTGGAGAACCTGAACGATGAGGCCCCGACTTGGGACTCCGCACCGAGCACTGCGCTGAACCTCGCGGAAAACACTTCTCGCGGCACGGTTTTGGCGAACTACTCGGCGACCGATCCTGACGGCCTTGACGCTGGCATTAGCTACTCGCTGAGTGGCGCGCACGCCGATTCGTTCGAGATAATGAGCAATGGCGACCTGGTGACGCTCGAATCCATCGACGCCGACTCCGGAACGCCTTGTGCAGGCAATGTCTGCAACATTACCGTGAACGCAAGTGACGGCGCTCAGTCGCTGGCCACAGATGTTCGTATCACCGTAGTTGACGCTGAAGACTCTGTAAGCACGCTGGACATCCGCAAGGCGAACCCGGTTCCGGGTCCGAACGCGGGTCTCCCGGACTCCGCGCTATCCGGCGCGAAGACCACGCGCAGCGCAGCGGTTCAGGAGCGCCCGGCAGACCTGCCGGCGACAATCACAAGCTACGACCTAGACAATGACGGCACGCCGGACAACGTTACTAACGCTGTCAACTTCGTGGAGACGGAATGGGCGAACTGGGGCACGGTGCTCCTGATCGAAATCACCTCCGAATCCCCGGACTCTGACTGCGGCAACGGCAACCAGTGCGTGGTAGTCGATCTGGAAAGCGATTCCGCAGACGATAAGCTCAGCGTCATCGCCTACAGAAGCGCGCATCAAGAGAACAAGTTCCTCGCGGCAGTCAAGCTAGTTGGCCGCTCGTCAAGCTCGGGCGACGGCGATGCTGACCCGGCGTACCTGATGCCGACAGAGCATCGCGAAGCCGGTGGCGTACGTCCGCGCGACATGGGCGCAACACCTGGCGACAGTCCTGTGTACAAGCACACGGACGGCTCCGTAGCGCGCATCCAGGTTGACGAGGAAGACGAAATTAGTATCGCGTTCGACAACCTGCGCGACAGCGTAGATGTTGAAAACGATCCGCCGGAAATCGAATCGTTCGCGCCTGAGCACGAATCCGCGTTCGATGACGCCGATGTGGACTACAGCTTCCGGGTAACGGACGGCCTATCCGGCATTCCTAGCCCTGAAGACCTGCCCGACGGCGACGGCGATGAAGACTACATACCCGTTATCGCAGTCGTGAGCCGAATGCAGTGTGAGCGCCCCGAGGAGATTGACCTTGGGAACAATGGCACGGTACGCGCGGACGTAGCCCAGTGCAACGACAAGCGCGGCACCCACGAGTACGACGCGACCACAGCCTCCCGCGACGAGTGGGGCTACATCGCAGTACGCGAAGACAAGGACTTTGACGACATCGACAACGGCATCGAAGTCGAGACGACGTTGGTATTGGACGAGGATAAGGTATTCTATGTAACCTTCGTGGCAGTTGACCGCGCCGGTAACATGACGTACTTCGATCCGGACGGTTCCGACGACGACGTTGAATACGCCGAAATCGTAATCGATGTTAACGAGCCTGAGTTGTACGAAGCGCGTGCGGGCGTAACATGGGACGAAGGCAATGAAGAGTACGACGACGACCGGAGCGTAATCCAGGTCATCTTCAACGACTTGACACAGCTGAATCCCGCAACGGTTGAGATTGACGACTTCGTGGTCGAAGGCCACACCGTCGTGGCAGTGAATGTATATGAACAGCCCGACGACTGGACCGACGACAGCAGGTACGCGACCGGCGGCGAGCAAAGGTACAGGAATCCTGACGGACTTCACTTGCGGCAGTCCATCGAGACATCTGTATTCATACACCTCGAGGACGAGTTGCAAGCCGACGAGACGCCTGATGTAACGCTAGTGCCGAACGGTATCGAAGATGTCGCCGGCAACGAGCAGGACGACGGCGAAGCGGAAGCGGACGACTGGATTTCCCCGGCGTTCACGATAGTATCGATCGTATCCCCGCGCGAAACCACGGAGAACCCGGACAAGGTGCTGGCCGGCGACGGCGATGAGGTAGTATTCAACGTAACCGTTGACGAGCGCCTCAACACCGCCCGCCCGACCGTAACCGTATCGTATGTTGACGCAGCCAGTGTTGACACCAAGGGCACGGCGACCTGCGACAACGATGACGGCGCAGACAAGGGCAAGCGCAAGCGCGGCGAAGTCGTGATGAACACATCCGGCGAGACGTCAGATGACTGCGCGGACGACCGCCTAGCTACCGACCACAACCTAAAGACGACAATTGAGAAGGTTACCAACACCGAGTGGATAATCACGGTAGGCGAGCCTAAGGGCACCGGTTACTACAACTTCCACATCGCTGGTAAGGACCGCTCTGCACAGCAGAACCCCGGCAGCGAAGGTGTTAACCCTGGCAGTATCGTTACCGATTTCTTTGACTCGGACGGCGATGTTGACACCGGCGACGCAGTGTTCTTTGAAGGCGACATCAACCTGCCTAAGCCCAATGTGAAGCTGGGTGGCGTGAGCATCACCGACAACGAACCGTCAGTCGAATACAGGTCGCGTCTGTTCCTCGAGATCGACTTCACGCAGCGTTACGAAGACGCAGTCGCGTGCGAAGATCTGCCGAGTCTGAGCGACAACTATCGCCTCGCCAACTGCATGAACGAGAACAGCGAATACGCGGAGGACAGCTTCGACGACATCGTAGTTACGAGCTTCGTGCTGGACGGCGTGGATATTACGGACAGCGTCAGGACAACGGACAAGCAGACATTCTTGGTTACGCTTGAGAACATTGGACTCGGCGACCACGAGGTAGAAATCCAGGCAATGGACCAGGCCGGCAACGAGCTTGAGGACGCTCTGGAAATTGACTTCGAGGTTAGCGACAGGGATCCGTTCGAGAAGCGGCTGAGCCCAGGCTGGAACCTGATTTCCCTGCCGGGTGAGCCCGCGGACAGCAGCATAGCCACAGTGTTTGGCGCCGGTGTTGAAGTACGGACCGTTTACACCTACAACCCGGTCGTACCGGGCGGTTGGCAGGTCGCAGTACGCGAGACGCTTGACAGCGAATGGCAGGGTGACCTGACAGAGATTACTGGGCAGCGCGGTTACTGGGTCCTCAGCGACGCGATTCAGGATTGGGAAGTTAACATCCCGAGACTGGCTGGCGGAGCCGTCGGAACCGGAACGCCGATACAGCCGCCGGTTATCCCGCTGTACGCTGGTTGGAACCTGATCCCGGTTACGGATGTTAAGGGCAACGCTCTTGACCACGGTACGCCAATCGACGCAGCAGTGTATCTGCAGAGCCTGGAGGACGGCATCCAAGCAGCTAGAGTGCTCGGTTTCGACACCATCAGGAACGAATGGTACACGGTGCTTGACGGCGACATGATGTCCCCGGGTATGGGTACGAACCTGCTAATCGGTTCCGGTTACTGGGTCTTCGTTAGGAATGCTACTGCCTTGGTGCCTGGCGGCGTCGCAGGTAGCGGAGGTTCCAGCGACTAGGATTAAACGAAAGGCTTCCCCGTTCGGCAACGGGCGGGGAGGCAATTCGCCCAAGACTACGAATCGACCCATAGTAGGCATGTAAGACAACTTTAAGACAAAGCAGAGTCCCCCTTCCGTTTATTCGGTTGGGGGACTTTTTTGGGCGTATCGACGTTTGCCCTGCTGAACGCGGGCATCGCTGGTGCTCTCACCGCGTGTCGCAGAGTGCAGGTTGGCAATCGTACCCGCGTAATTTGTATGGACGGAATCGGCGATTGCTGGCTATAATGTAAGGGTTGTGTTCTGAAAAAGATTCAATTCTGAAGTGATGCCCATGGCGATACGACGCTGGGCGAGAGAAGAGAGCTATGAAGATTGGTTATTCACTGGTAGGATTATTGGGCGTGTTTGTGCTCGCTATGGCGCTGTTCGCGATTCCCGACAGGGACATATTCGCGCAGACAGGTACGCCCTCTGCGACTGAAACCCCTCTAGCTAGCGTGCCGCAGATCCCGATGGTTGTCACCGGGGAGGCAGTTGGCGCTCCGGATGGCTTTAAGGTAGTTGCGAAGATTACTAAGGGAGGGTTCGTCTATGAGACGCCTCCTGTAGAGGTGGTTGACCAGACGTATTTGATTAAGGTAGCCCCTCCGGATTCGCGTTTCATTGGCGAGGAAATTGCTTTCTACCTTGAGGGCGTTGAGGCGAATGAACGCCTGCGGCATGCCCCAGGTGTGAATGAGTTCAACTTTGAACTGACATTCAATGAGATTCCGGTGGCGACTCTGACCCCCACGCCGGTGCCCGTGTTGCCCGCGACTTACTCGGGAACCATCGTCGTCGCGGGGCGAACCGTATCTGAGAATATGCTGCTCGTTGCCCGTGTGGGTCCCTACCAGAGCCCGCCGGCAGCGATTCTGTCCAATGGGCAGTTCATCAATCTTGTCATATTGACGGACGATGAAGAATTGATCGGCTTGCCCGTAGAGTTCTTCCTCAATGGACGCCCTTCAACTCCGCCTGCATCCGGCGTGTTTGAGCCCGGTTCACGAAATGAGGTAAATCTAGTATTCGAAAGTATCCCCGATACTCCCACGCCGATCCCGACGGATACACCGATACCTACTGCTACGCCAGAACCTACGGCGACGCCCGTGCCGACGAACACGCCTGTTCCGCCGACTGCTACGCCAGAACCTACGGCGACGCCCGTGCCGACGAACACGCCTATTCCGCCGACTGCTACGCCGGAACCTACGGCGACACCCGTGCCCACCAGCACGCCGCTACCGCCCACGCCCACGCCTGAGCCGGTTGTGACCACATCTTCTGAAGATGACGAAGATTCTGAAGGTGAAGGCGGAGGGATATGCTCCAGTACGACACAGCTGCCCTTCGAGGAGTCCGCGGCGAACTTGATGCTGCTGTTCGCTCCGCTTGTGATGCTTGGCGGCGTTAAGTATGTGCGTGGCAAGCGAAGACGGGAATAGAGCCGTTTAGACGCGCCTAAGCCTTTTGCTTATGGGGGTGTCGCGGCGGCGGTTCGGTCATCGTTTATCAATTGAGAGGCTCTTTGCAACGGCAAGAGCCTCTCTTTTCGTCTCGTCTGCATGGCTTGATGCCTGATTGGAGGCAGTTCGGCGATAAGTATAGACGGCGGCTGCAATTTGGCGTTAAATGTAGGGCGGCACTATCAATAATACTGATGCAAGTGCCGCCTTCGTGAATATCAACGGCGCTGAAAGGGCAATATGAAAATCGCTGACTTGTTTGCTGCATCCAAGCCTTTCACGGCTCTTGTTCTGGCGGTCTTGGTATCCGCAGGTCTGTTTGGACTCTTGGCGCTTGGCAGCGGTGGCGCTGGCGCGCAGATACAACCATCCGCTACAACTACACCCACCGCGACACCAACAGAGACCCCGCCACCTACTCCAACGGTAGTAGTCCCTAACGCAACACCGTTTGTCGCGGGACCCGTGATTGTGGTCGAAACCGCTATTCCGGAAGACTGGCATGTCGAGCGAGCGAACGAGGCCATTAGTGTTTTTGAAGCATTCACCAGTGAAAATGGCGATGTAACCTTTGCGCTGCGCGAAACCTCCGATTCTGCGAACTTCTTGCTGGTGCCGGCGGGAATGAGCGACGAAGGCAACCATCGAGCGCATCTGTTGCTCAAGGAAGGCGTGACGCTTGATAGCGAGACACAGGACACATTCTCCGTTGAGGTACTGGCAAGCGCCGAGAGCGGAGCATCCACGCAAGTGTCGCTTCGGCTACGAATTACCGAGACTGACCCTGGTCCGCAGATGCCTACGCCCACTCCGACCGCCACTCCCTTACCGCTAGGGGACTGCGGCAGAGCGATTGAAGGCAGAGTTAGTCAGGGAGATTGGATTGAGGATGATAATTGTCTTTCAATGAACAGACCCCTCAGCAGTAGGCCCGGGACCGGGGACTATTATGCCCGATACTTCACATTCACTCTCGATGAACCTACGACTATATCCATTTCGCTGACATCGGAAGTTGACACCTACCTATATCTCATGAGAGGTGTCGGTAGCAACGGCGATATAGTCGCGGAGAATGACGATGCTCTGCCTAGAGTTGACTTGAACTCCTCGATCCGGACGGGAGAGCTCCCTGCTGGCGAATACACCATAGAAGCTACGACCTATGCTGCGGAAAAGACTGGCAGATTCAGGCTGGTTGTCAGTGGTCTGTCGGGAGCGGGCGAGGAACCTGACTGCCTCACCGGTGGGGCGGTGCAGGATCCCGAAACCAATGTCCAACTGGTCGCGGAGTGCGAGGTCCTATTGGAACTGCGACCTACACTCGATGGACGCGGGCTGTTGAACTGGGCAGCGGATGTACCGATGGATGACTGGCAAGGCGTCACGACCGGCGGCTCGCCGTTGCGCGTGACGGAATTGGCGCTCGCCGGCAGTGGGTTGAATGGCGTTATTCCCACCCAACTCGAATCGCTATCCGGTTTGGAAACCTTGTCGCTGTCAGACAATGGGCTGTATGGCGAGATTCCCGGCGAACTTGGCACGCTCGATAATCTGACCGTATTGGAGCTCGATTCCAACCGATTGAGCGGGATTATACCCGCTGAACTGGGCAATCTCTTGGCACTGGAAACACTAACACTAAAAGATAACGAACTGGACGGAGTGATACCGCACGGCTTGACAAGCCTCGTCCGTCTCCAAGTCCTGCGTCTTGGCAATAACGATCTAACCGGCGAAATACCTGCTGGGTTTAGCGATCTCCATCACCTCAGAGTGTTGGATCTTGCTGATAATCAGCTAACTGGCGCAATACCTACCGAGTTGGATCGGCTATCCCATTTGGAAGATGTCAAAATTGCGGGCAATTCGTTCAGCGGCTGCGTGCCGTCGAGTTTTGAAGCTGTCGCTGACAATGACACAGCCCGTCTCGGTCTGCCCTTCTGCCCTAGTGGCATATGCTTTGACAAGCCCGCTGTGCCCAATCCCTTCGAAAATGCAGGACTTGTTGGGGATTGCAACGCCCTATTAGATGCGCGGATCTTACTTGAAGGCACGCTTGGCGAAGATGTGGCGCGACTCAACTGGTCTCTCGATAAGCCGATAGAGGAGTGGGAAGGCATAACTATTAGTGGCTTGCCACGCAGAGTAATTAGGCTGGCATTGCCTAGCCGTGGACTCAACGGCCGGATGTCGTCGCAACTAAGCGAACTTGACGAGCTGTCAGTGCTGCAACTAGACGACAACAATCTGAGCGATTCATTGCCTTCGTCTTTTGGCAAACTCACCAAATTGCAAATTCTAATCCTTGGTAATAACTCAATCTCCGGCGCGATACCGTCAGCAATTGGCGACATGTCATCCCTGCATTATGTGTCATTGAAAGGCAACATGATAAGCGGCGAGATTCCGCCAGAGTTGAGCATATTGGAGGAATTGGCTTCTCTCGATCTTAAAGACAACAGACTGACCGGCGCCATTCCGGGTGAATTGGGAAGTCTTCCAAATTTGAGATCCCTGCATCTCGACGACAACATGCTGAGCGGCGAGATACCGCCGGAATTAGCGGGAATCTCCTTGCTAGAGAACCTCTCGCTCGAAAGAAACATGCTCAGCGGACATCTGCCACCTGAACTGGGAAGTCTCGTCAATCTGCGAGTCCTAGCTCTTGCGGACAACACGCTGAGTGGCGAAATTCCTGATGAACTCGGCGACATCTCGAACTTGAGCGACCTGTATCTTCGCGGCAATGAGTTTGTCGGATGCATACCTAAGGAATTGAAAGACATCCCAAGAAATGACTTCAGAGTGCTAGACTTAGAGTATTGCGGCGGAGGCGAGTGCGCCGATTCTATGGCGGTTCAAGTTGCAAATGGCGCGGCACACGATAGGCTTGTGTCCGACTGTAATACGCTTCTGTCGCTGCAGGAAATGCTGCAAGGCGAAGACGGCGCCCGCACACTGAACTGGGCTGTTGGCGTCCCAATCAAGATGTGGGAAGGCATCACAGTCGGCACGACGCAGTCCCGCGTCGAAGGCTTGGACCTTAGCAGAGAGGACAACACTACGACGCCAGACCCGCTGACTGGCGTGATACCGCCTGACATCAAGCATCTTGTGAAACTGGCAAATCTCAAACTGTCCAACAACATGCTAGGCAGCGACATAGTTGGGGACGACGCCATGCCTTACGGCGGCATCCCTGACGAAATCGGCACTCTCACTGACCTTAAGACGCTGTTGTTGGATGGCAACAATCTGCATGGCGAGATACCGCAGGAAATTGGCAATCTCGCTAACCTTCAGGCGCTGCTGTTGGCGGACAACATGCTGACTGGCGAGATACCGACTGAACTGACGATGCTTGAAAGATTGGCAAATATCAGTCTGTCCGGCAATGCGCTGGAAGGCTGCATACCTGACGCATTGGAAGACATTGCGCACCACGATTTGGCAATGATTAAGCAAGGCGATTCGAACATAGATGGGCTGCCGTTGTGTTCGGAGTCGGATGAGTGATGGGGCGGCGCATGTAAGCGCATTATCACCAGTGAGCTGGGGCGAGATTGCCAATCGGACAGGCAAGCCTTGTTTGGCAGCGGCGGCGATTGTAGAATGTGAAGATACTACCTTCCGCAAGTGGCATCTTGTATCTTGGCCGAGTGCGCTTATGCTCACGAAAAGACAAGAACTCATACTGAAAATCATCGTCGGCGGCTACACGCGCACCGCGATGCCCGTCGCGTCTGAGGCGGTCGCGCGCAGCCACGAGCTGAATGTCAGCTCCGCCACGGTGCGCAACGATGTCGCCGTGCTGAAGGATATGGGCTATCTCGCCAACCCGCACACATCGGCGGGCAGCGTCCCACTCGACAAGGCGTATCGTTTCTTCGTCGAATCCATCGAGCCGGTGCTTGCGACGACTATCCCGCATAGCATCCGAGAAGACGCGCGAGAACGCCTGCAGAACATCCTGCAGAACCTCGACGAATGGGCGAATGTGTCCGCGGCGGTGCTGTCCGGTCTGGTGGGCAACATGGCGATTTCCACCTTCCCAAAGGCGCGCGAAACCCGCGTGCATCACCTCGACTTGGTGCACATCCAAGACCTGTTGGTCATGCTCATTGTAGTGCTGGAGCAGGCGCGAATTCACCGCCAGCTCATTCGTCTGCCGCACCCGATGGAAATGGACGAACTGGAAGAGTCAACCGCGCGGCTGCGGTCATATCTAACAGGGCACAACCAGCACGAAATCGAATCGCAGGTGATGCACCTGACGCCGCTCGAAGAGGAATTTGTCGATGCGACGGTTACCGTGCTGCAAGCGGAAGAGAAGACGGCGTTCAGAGACCACTATGTCGATGGAATACGCAATCTGCTCTCCCAGCCTGAATTCGCCGAAAACGAACGCGCGCGCGCCATTGTAGAGGGCGTGGAGGACGGCAGCCTAGCGCAGACAATCCTGTCGGAGACGCCCGAGGGCGGCATCGTGCGCGTCATAATCGGACACGAGCACCCGGACGACGCGCTATCGCCGCTGAGCGTGGTTGTGTGTCAATACGGACTGCCGCATCGCGCAGTCGGCGCACTAGGCGTCGTTGGACCCACGCGCATGGAATACACGCGGACAATCGCGGGCGTCAGGTTCGTCTCGTCCGCGATGAGCGAACTGCTTGAGAACGTATATGTCGATTAACCGCGCCGTGTATTATCCCCTTTTCGCCGCCTGACCTGTTAATCTGCATTCCCATTAGACCCATGAAAGCGGCGGCAACCGCAAAGGACAGAAGATGTTTGAGGCTCTATCAGACAAGCTGAACGGCGTATTCGGCCGCCTTGGAAACAAGGGCAGGCTGACCGAGTGCGATGTGGACGAGGCGCTGCGTGAAGTGCGTATGGCGCTGCTCGAAGCCGATGTGAACTTCGGCGTCGCCCGCGAGTTCATCGCTCGCATTCGCGAAGAGGCGCTGAAGTCCGATGTGCTGAAGAGCCTGTCGCCGGGACAGCAGGTCGTCAAGATTACCAATGACGCGCTCGTGGACATCCTCGGCGGTAAGGTACATCGCCTCGAATCCGGTCCGCGCCGTCCGTCTGTCATCCTCATGGTCGGGCTAAACGGCGCGGGCAAAACCACCGCGTCCGCGAAACTCGCGCGGCATCTGAAGCAAGACGGTCAGCTACCGGTGATGGTCGCCGCCGACTTGCAACGTCCCGCCGCCATTCAGCAACTCGAAACGCTGGGCGGGCAGATTGATGTGTCGGTCTATCAGGATTCGAAATCCGGAAATACACCCAAAGTCGCCAAAGACGGTGTGAAACGCGCCGCCGAGTTGAACGCGGCATGGGCTATCGTTGACACGGCTGGCAGATTTCAGGTTGATGACGAACTGATGTCCGAATTGGAATCGGTGAAAGACGCCGTATCGCCTGACGAAACGCTGCTCGTCGTGGACGCGATGACGGGTCAGGAAGCCGTCGAAGCCGCCAAGCAGTTCCACGACCGCATAGGCTTGACCGGGTTGATTATGACCAAGATGGACGGCGATGCGCGTGGCGGCGCGGCGCTGTCAATAACTTCGGTAACCGGCGTGCCTAT
The DNA here is from genome assembly GCA_009840355.1 of Chloroflexota bacterium. Lineage (NCBI taxonomy): Bacteria > Bacillati > Chloroflexota > Chloroflexota bacterium. The sequence continues at coordinate 125,111 of VXNZ01000056.1, read as the reverse complement.
CAAGTTCATGGGCACGGGCGAGCGCGCGGACGCGCTGGAAGCATTCTACCCGGACAGGCTCGCCTCGCGCATTCTCGGAATGGGCGACATGCTGACGCTCATCGACAAGGCGCAGGCTTCCTTCGACGAAGACGAAGCCGCCGAGATGGAGCGCAAGATACGCCAGGCGACATTCGACCTTGACGATTTCCTAGGGCAGCTTCAGCAACTCAAGCAGATGGGACCCATAAGCCAAGTGCTGGAAATGGTGCCCGGCTTCTCCGCGATGAAGGGCAAGATTTCCGTGGACGAACTAGACGGCAGCCACTTGGTCAAGACCGAGGCGATCATACGCTCCATGACGCCCGAAGAACGCCGCCGCCCGGAGATTATCGGCGGCAGTCGCAGGCGGCGCATCGCGCGCGGCAGCGGCACGACGCCGCAGGATGTCAACCAGCTGCTCAATCAGTTCAGCCAAATGCAGAAGATGATGCGCCAGTTCATGGGCGTGAGCAGCGGTAAAGGCAGCAAGCGCCAGAGCAAAAAGATGCGCCGCATGATGCGCCAGCAGGGGAACATCCTGAACATGCCGAACATGCGCTGATACGGCGCGCTCTAACATGTGCTGCGATCTGTTACGATTGCACGCCACTCGCTAGCATTGCCGCCGCCGTCGCCAAATTGCGCTTTGTATAGTCGCTCTGTTAGCATTCTCGCGATGTGCAACCTAAGTATCGCGTGTGGTCTATGCAAAGTCGCAGCGACACGAACAGGGAATCGATCTGGAGCATAATGGAAGGCGAACGGCGCTGGTACTTCGCGCGGTTCCCCACAATCCTGATATGCAGCGTCTCGTAATACACCAACTTCGTCATCGACTGGAAGCCAAAGCCCAGCAGGACGATCGCATAGACGACCAACTAACCCTTCGAAGACCGACGAAACAGGACTTGCACATTAACGTAGCTCCCATGAGCGGCCGGGCTTTTGTTTTGAAGCGCGTGTCTCGGAATTGGAGATGATTTGCTCGACGCCGTAAGCCCGACGGAATTGGTGTTCGCCGTGCTGGTGGTGTTCTTCGCCTGCACGGTGTTCAGCGCTATGGGCTTTGGCATCGGGATCGTGGGGCTGCCGCTGCTGTTCTTGCTGTTCGACCCGGCGACATCGATCATCCTGCTGAATGTGATGGCGCTGCCGGTGGTGATTCTGGTTGTGCTGCGGAACCGGGAGCATCTGCGCCCACGAGAGATTGTGCCTATCGTGGTGGCGGGCATTGTGGGCGCGCTTATCGGCGGCTGGGTGCTGGCGATGCTAGACATCGCGGAGTACAAGGACATCTTCGGCATTGCGGTGCTGGTGGTCATCATCGCGCTCACGGTTGGCGGGATGTTTCGGATGCCCTTCCGTATGCCCAGGGCAAGCATTCTGGGGCCGGTGTGCGGCTTTCTGGTGGGGCTGTTTATCACGGGCATAGGCGTGGGCGGACCGCTGCTGGTGCTGTTCTTCATCTCGCAGGGCTGGGGCCGTCAAGGCACTCGCGCGTCTATGGCGCTGTACTTCATATTCATGGGAACTGCTCTGATTGTCGGCTATGGGCTGAACGACCTGTACACGCCGGCGCGGACTACGCTGTTGCTGGCTTCTATTGTGCCGGCGATGCTTGCCGCGCTGCTGGGCGACCGCATAGCCAAGAGCCTGACCGATGCGGTGTGGCGGCGCGGCGTAATTGCTCTGGTGCTGGTATCCAGCACGTTCGGACTGGCGCTGAAGATGTGGAATCTGGTGGCGGCTTGACGAAAGCTTGCGGATTGGGCACGATAGTTGCCGGGATTGGCACAATTTACAGGAGGCGCAACATGGCAGACAGGAAGATAGGCTACATCGGCTTGGGCAATATGGGCGGCGGCATGGCGTCGCACTTGCTCGCAAGCGGATACGATGTAACGGTGTACGACATACGCGCTGAGGCGGTGCAGGCGCTAGTGGACAAGGGCGCGACCGCCGCATCGTCGCCGCGCGAGGTCGCAGAGCAGTGCGATGTCATAGTCAGCTCGCTGCCCACGCCGCAGATAGTCGAGAGCATGGCGACCGGCGAGGACGGTCTCGTGCACGGGTTGAGCGCGGGCAAGGTCTATATCGACATGAGCAGCATCGACCCCGACACCACGCGCAGAGTCGGCGCGGCGGTGCAGGCGAAAGGCGCGGACATGCTCGATGTGCCGGTCGGCATGGGCCCGCAGCAGGCGGCGACCGGCGCTCTCACGCTGATGATTGGCGGCAGCGCGAGCGTCGTCGAAGACTGCAAGGATGTGCTGGACACGCTCGGCGACCAGCAATTCTACTGCGGCGAACTGGGGTTGGGCGTTACCACTAAGATAGTCAACAACCTCGTATCCTGCTCGGTCGCCACGCTGCTTGGCGAGGCGGTCACCATGGGCGTTGCCGCCGGACTGAACCCGGAGCGGCTGCGAGAAGTCATGAACAACACCGCCGCAAGCACGTTGCACGGGCGCACGGGCTTGAAGGCAAAGGTATTCGAGCGCAACTTCGAGCCTGGCTTCAAGCTCGCCTTGTCGCACAAAGACCTGGGACTTGCGGCGCAGCTTGCGGCATCGCTGGGCGCGGCGAACATGGTCGGCTCCGCGGCATACCAAGTGCAGACGCTCGCCATGGGCAAGGGTCTTGGCAACGAGGATCAGCATGCGGCTATCAAAGTAGCCGAAGAAACCGCCGGCGTGGAGGTCAAGGGCAGCGAGAGCTAACAGGATGTACGGGATGGGTAGGGAACTCGACTCGTGGCATCGCTAACCTCCTCGCTCTGTGGCTGAGTGCATGTTCACGATAGGCGCGGGTATTCGGGGTGTCAAGGGTGGGAGCCGACTTATTGGCTATGGGCTGCGGATGCGGGTTTGGGAATTAACAGGATGGGCAGGATGGGGATGTCGGGACGATGCGCCTATGTTTTGGAGTAGGGCGTTCCAGTCGATGTTTTCGCGGTCTTCGGTGGGTTCGTCCGTGGGGTGGGCGCTATCGTCTGAGTTGCGGCTGTCTCTTTGCCGCTCTATGAACTCTATCTGCTCTTCGGTGCTCATTGCTTCGTAGCGGTCGATTTCGGCGAAGGTTAGGTGGGCGAAGATGCCGGCTTCCAGCTGCGGCTCGTCTTCACTCTGGGCTTCTTGCGCTTCCCGCGCCGTGCGCTCTTCTTCGCGCCACTCTTGCAGTCTGATGTCGTAGTCGGTGGGTTCTAGGGCGTCTTGCTTTTCGCGGTAGGCGGCGATATGTTCGGGCGTTACGGCGTCGTAGTTGGTGTCCCAGCCGCGCCGCAGCAGTTCGCGCGTGGCGATGACGCGCTGGTGAGTCGAGAAGCTTGCGTCCTGCCCTGACGCGACTTCTAGCAGGAAGCGGACGGCTTCGATGCCGTCGTCCGTGCGCTCTCTGATGTAGCGAGACAGTCCGGAATGGATGAGTTCTTTGTCTTCGGGGCTGTCGGAGATGCGGCGGTCGCGTGTATCGCCGAATTTGCCCAAGCCGCGGTTTAGCAGTTCTTTGGCGGCTGCCATACGGTCTGCGGGACTGACGGCGCTGCCGCGGGCGTCTTCGCCGCGCATTACGCGGGCTAGGAAGTCGGCGATGTGGTAGCCGTCGTTGGTCTCTTCGCGGATTAGGCGCGCCGTTTTATAGTTGATGATGTCTAAATCCGTAACAGGATGTACAGTCTGGGTAGGGTTATTGTCTTGGAATGCCGCAGTGTCGGCGTTCTGGTGGTCTTCACCCCCATCCCAGCCTTCCCCCGTCGAGGGGGAAGGGGTGTCTTCTTGGGCATGTCCCTCGACAGGCTCAGGACGAACGGTTATGTCGTTGGCGAGGGCGAGTTTGGTTAGTTGCTTGGCGGCTTCTAGGCGGTGGTGGGTTTTGGCGTTGAGGGTATTGCCCTGCATTGTGGCGTGTAGGAAGTCGGCGACGGTTTTGCCGTCGTCGGTGATTTGGAGTATATGTTGTTGCAGGGCGTTTTGAATGCACATATGGGTTGTCAGTCTTTCAGTCTTTCATGGTTTTGGTGTCGGGGTGGCAATCATTTGTTCTGATTATAAAGATGAGTGTTTTGTGTTGTCAAGGGGGGAGTATATGGTAATGTGGTAATCTGTGTGGGCGAGATAAGGAAACGGGAGACCAATATGCAACCCAACTTCGCCGACAAAACCATCTGGACAGGTGACAATCTCGACATCCTGCGCGGGATGAACAGCGAGTCGGTTGACCTCATCTATCTCGACCCGCCGTTCAACTCCAACCGCAATTATTCCGCGCCGGTGGGCGCGGCGAACATGGCGGCTCGGCGGCATACCAAGTGCAGACGCTCGCCATGGGCAAGGGGCTGGGCAATGAAGACCAGTATGCGGCTATCAAGGTTGCGGAGGAGACGGCGGGCATTGAGGTCAGAGGAGAGGAGAATTAGCAGGATAGACAGCCCTACACAAGTTTAGATCGGGTATGGGGATGTGTTCTGCCCTAACTTCCAACAGAAAGGGAAGAGATAGCGCGGTTCACACCAACACGTTCCAGCAGTATCAAATTATCTGACTGTGCAGTCATACAAGTCTGGCCCCAAAAACCCGCTATCTATAATGCCTGCGGCGACGATGTACTGACCCTTTGACACAGAAGTGGCCATGTGCTTGTTTTCGGGAGTGACATTGCAATCCATCGTGTCAAAGTTCTCGACCATCGTTATACGATAGCCCTCTTCGAGAATACGATTGCTGACGCTATCAACTTTGCCTTTGACTACAATGTGCCTGCCGTAGTATTGGCTCTCAAACGCTACGCCGTTTGCTTCCCACATTTCGATGTAGTGACTAACTCCCGGAATAGGTGTCGGGGCTGGTCGGGCTTGTTGAGTAGGTGCGCTACTTTCGTTGGTCAAAGTGAGTATCAATAGTGCCCCTATTGCAACCGCCACAACGACCCAAACAACTATTCTATGTTCATTATATTTGGAGAGTAAAACCTCTGAAGTTTTTTTCTCCAAACGCTCATTATTATTTCTCAAGGTGCCCCCTCTCAGCCAGATATGGCTACCCTAGCACGAGCGACCACCTCATGTGTGCATTAAGAGGGCGGAACGCCACACCTTGACACATGACGCAGAGCGCGTCTGTGGTCGTTACTCGTGCTAGGAGTGAGGCGAGGCTAACAGGTATTTAACCCAACTGCAACGCTGGTTTTTTTGCTAAAATTGATATAGGGCTACTTAGGAGAAAGCGAGGGCGACATGCGAAAGCCGAAGGTCAGAATTCAAGGTACGATACGACGAACCATCAAAATCCGAACAACATTGCCGAAAGGAGTAACTCGCACCAAGAACATCACGCCTGCGGTAGGCTAGACCGCAAACCCTCAACCCTAAGTGTAGTCAAATTTCCTGTAACCCTAGTAGCCCAATCCCGTCAGAACAATCAGTGAAATAGAACATTTATGATTCAGACAATTGCATTCAAGAGTGACCATACATAAATAGGAGGAAAATAATGGCAGCTGAAGTTTTAACTGGTGTACGAGCCCATGCTGTTATAGCACGGTTAGCATCCGAAAATCCTGTGCAGGCAGATGTTATAAATGAACTTGGTAATCGTATTCTGGATTTATCAGATGTTGGAGTGCGCGATACCATTCCAACCTATGATGCATCATTTGTAGGTCGCGTGAATTTCGCTACATTCATAACACCGAATTATCAAGGGCGATGGAATAGAATCCTTATCGATAGTTCCGCCCTGGTGGTGCAAGTGAAGCATGTAAATGCACGACAATTTCCTTGGATAGAGCCAGATCCTAGACCTTTTGCTTTAGATAAAGATTTCTACTTTATGCGTGTCGGAAATACGCGAGATATTGACAGAGCGATGCGAGTAATACGAGCGTCGTATGAGGCGCAAGGATAAAATTAGGGGAATGGTTACTCTCATTAAATACCATTCCCTTATTTTTTTGTAGCGCGCCACCGCAATGCCTGCGGCCAGTAACTCACCGACACGGCGACCGCAAGCACGGTTATGATGCCGGCGACGATGTAGGTGTCGCGGAATGCCATTACGAATGCCTGCGATGCGTCCGGCGTCGTGGCTTCGTACATGGCGAGCCTGCCGTCGAACATGCCGCCCAGCAGCGCAACGCTGGCAACAATGCCCATGCTCATGGATAATGATATGAGCGCGCCGCCGGTGCCTAGCCTGTCTCTCGGCATAGCGCCCATGATTAGAGTGGCGTTAGTCGCCTGAAATACCCCCATTCCGATGCCGCCTACCGCCATTCGTATCGCCACATCGTTCAAGCTCGAATCGGTCGTGAGAGCGCTGAACCAGAACAGAATGCCGGCTGTCAGGATCAGCGCGGCCGTTGTGATATAAGCGGTGGGCATTCTGTCCGACAGCCAGCCGCCTATGGGCGCGGCGACGCCTGCGAATGCGGTGGCGAGCATCAATAGGAATCCCATTGCCTTTGCGTCCGCCTTGAGCACATCGGAGACGTAGAACGGCAAGATGAACAGGTTCAGGAATATCGTCATGAACAGCAGGAACGCCGCTATGATAACCGGCAGCAGCAGCCGATTGGTCAGCATTTTCGGGTCGAGTACCGGATTCTGAACGCCGCGCTCTAATCTCAGCAATACGGTGAGCGTTACCGCCGCGCCGATGCCCAAAGCCAGCGTAAGCGGAGAGAGCCAGCCGATTCTGCCGCCGAACTGCAGGAACATCACGAGGCACGCCAGCCCAAGCATCGCGAGCAGTCCGCCGCGCAGGTCGAATTGCGGTCGTTCGCCCGATTTGCGCTCCGATAGTATGAGGAGCGCGAGCGCGAGCGTAAGCAGCGTGAGCGGCACGCGCGCGAGGAATATGGAGCGCCAGCCGAATGCTTCCACTAGCGCGCCGCCGCCCAGCGTTGCCGTAATCATGCCCAGCGTGGAAATCGCGGACATCAGCCCGAGCGCTCTGCCGCGCTGCTCCGACGGGAATATGGCGGTGATGATTGCCGGCGCCGACGCCACCATCAGCGAGTTGCCGACCGCTTGCATCACGCGCAGCCCGAGCACGGTGGACAGGTTTGGCGCCAGCCCGATGAGCAGCACCGCCAGCGCGTATGCCGCCAGCCCGATTATGTAGAATCGCCGCAGCCCGTAAGCGTCCGCCGCGCTGCCCAGACCGAGCTGTAGGCTAACACTGCCCCCCACATACAACACGATAACCCACTGCACAGTGCGCAAGTCGGTGGCGAGGTTGGATGTGATGTCCGGCAGCGCGACATTGACGGCAAGGTCCAGCGAAGCCAGGTACATCCCCAGCGCCGCCGCTACTAGACCAAGCCACTTGTTAGTTGCCTTTACTGAGGTTGTTTCCGTAGCTATGTCCTAATCCGGGGGATGGCTGTGCCACCGATTGCCCTTTGTCTTGATGAACTGCGCCAGCATTTCACGCGGCTCACTGATTTCCATGTCAACGATATCAACGCCGTGTTGGAGCATCATGTCGCGCCCTTCGTTGGCTGTTCTACCCTCCGCAACAACTACTTTCGTTATTCCGAACTGCAAGACCGCGCCCGCGCACATATAACACGGCATCAGCGTGGAGTAGAGCGTCAGGTCGGTGTAGTCGTAAATGGCCTCGCCCGCATTGTACAAGCAGTTAATCTCGCCGTGCATTATGGGAGCGCCTTCCTGCACACGGCGGTTGCGCCCCGTTGCGATGAGCTTGCCGTTACTCACGAGAGCGGCGCCTATGGGAACGCCGCCTTCCTCAAACCCACGCCTCGCCTCTTCAAGCGCAGCCCTCATGAATTCGTCCATTGTGATTCTGCTCTCCTGTTTGAAGAATGTTACCAGCCGATGGCGTAGCAGGCGCGGCGCGGGTCTCCGCCGGCGCTCAGGACGCCCGTGTTCGAGTCGCGCGTGGTTACGGTTGCGCCCATGCCGCAGGTCGCCGCTTGCACAAGATCGCCGTGTCCTAGCGCGCGCAGTGCATCCCAGTTCCCCGCCGGGTAGCCTTCTTCGAGCGACACGCGGTTCGGGTAATACACATGCGGGTAGAACGAATCCGGCACGCTCTCGGTGGCGAAGCGCGGCGCTTCCACCGCTTCCTGCGCGTTCATGCCGAACAGCAGCGTGTTCAGCATCAGCTGCACATTCGCCTGTGCCTGATGGTCGCCGCCCGGGCAGCCGACGGTCATGACGGGAGTTCCGTCCTTGGAGACGATGTAGTTGATGAGCGTGGTGCGCGGGCGCTTGCCCGGTTCCAGCCTATTCGGATGCCCGTCGATGAAGTTGAACATCTCGATGCGCGTGCTGATTGCGGCGCCCTGCTCGGGGAAGAACACGCCCTTGCTGAACGAACCGCCGCTCGGCGTGGCGCAGACCAAGTTGCCGTCACGGTCGATGCAGGCGATATGCGTCGTGCCACTGCTGTTGCCCGACTCGCCGACTGCCGCGCCGACGGGCATTTCGACCGTGCCGTTGGCGGGCTTGGTAACGGCGCTGTATGCCCATGGGTTGCCCGGCGCGGGCAGTTCGAGGCAGGCGCGCGACGGGTCAATCTGCTGCGCGCGCTCAGCGGCGTATTCCTTGGAAATTAGGCCGTCTATCGGAACGGTGGCGTAGTTGGGATCGCCATAGTACGCTTCGCGATCCGCGAACGCCAGCTTGCACGCCTCTAGGACGGTGTGCGTGTATGTGGGCGAGTTGTGTCCCATGCCACGCAGGTCGAAGTTTTCGAGAATGTTCAGGATTTGCAGCGCCATTATGCCCTGCGTCCAAGTGGAATGGCTGCTTATCTCGTGCCCTTGGAATGTGCCCTTGATCGGCTCGCCGTACTCCGGTTCGTAGTTCGCTAGGTCGTCCGCGTCGAGAATGCCGCCCACCTGCCGCGAGTAGTCGGCGATGCTCTTGGCGATGTCGCCCTTGTAGAAGGCGTCGTTGCCTGCGCGGATGCCGTCGATGCGGTTGCCGGTGGACGCGTTCTCCGCGGCGACCATGCGCTTCAGCATATCGGCGAGGTTCTTCTGCACCAGCAGCGAACCCGGCTCCGGCACATTGCCATTGTCGAAGAAAATGTTCGTGCCGCCCGGCGGGAACAGCTCGAACTGCTGCCGCGTCCCCGGGCTGTCGAGGCGCTGCAGCATATATTCATAGTTGGGGAAGCCAAACTCGGCGTGGTGAATCGCGGGAGAAAGCACTTCGCCAAGTGTCTTCGTGCCGTAGCGTTCCAGCATGGATGTGAGCGCCGCGATGATGCCGGGTGTGGTGAAGGACATCGGCGCGTCCGCGCCCGGTCCGGTCGGTATCTCATCGAAGCCGCGCGACTTGTAGAAGTCCACGCTCGCCTTGCCGGGCGCGGTGCCCTGACCGCTGAGGGAGAGCAGGTCGCCGCTGCGCGAGTCGTATATCATAAAGACGCCTTCCGCGAGCAGCGAATAGTTGGCGAGCGGCTCGGTTACACCCGCCGCGAAAGTCGCCGCGACCACCGCATCGAACGCATTGCCGCCGTTGAGCAGCATTCGCATGCCCGCCATAGAGGTGAGGTAATGCCCGCTGGAAATGACGCCCTGCGTACCATACACCACGGGCCTGCCGGTAGGCGGGCGCACCATGTCGCCCTTATCTATGCTGATGTGATTGTCGGATGTAGGCATTTTTGTCCTCTCGCTCTGCTGCTAATCGTGTCGCCTGACTTCTGGCGTTCATGTTCCATTAGACACGCGCGTATGTCAAACTGGCATTGACGATATTGACAGCCCCTTACCCTTGATGGGCGAGGACTGTAAATCAACCCTTATGAACAGGATCGACGAGACGGTGCAGTTCGGAGATACTGAGTGCTGGACGCTCACCGTTGGCGACGGGCAACATGTGTTCCATGTCCATCAGACGATGTTTCAGATATTGGCGATAAATAGCGACCCCCGCCGCCTGGGGAAGCAGGCTGGGAGGATTCGGTGTGAGTGAATGCGGACGGCGAAGTCGTTATCGCAGCCCGCTTCGATACTTATCCGGCTGAGGATATTCCGTACTTGTTCCACTGTCACATTCTCGACCATGAGGACCTGGACATGATGGGGCAGTATAGAATCGTTAGGTGATTCAATTTACGGCTCTGGATTCCCGTTCCCCGATCGGGATCGAGGACATGCCTCACGGGAATGACGCAAATATGCGCGGCCTACCTCTGCCGCAGCTTCTCCACCGAGAAATCGTCGCCGTTCACCCAGTCCCGGTACTCTTCTTCGCGCTGCAGCACTTCGTTCGCGGCTGCGACGACATCGCGCGCTATTTCGTTCGGGATGGTTACTACGCCGTTCGCGTCAGCGTGGATGAGGTCGCCCGGGTTGACCAGCACTCCGCTGATTAGCACCGGCACTTGCGCCTCTAGGAAGCCAAAATTGCCGTGTGCCGGCACCATGCCGGGCGAGAAGTAGTGGAAGCCCATATCGCGCACCGTGTCCACATCGCGCACGCCGCCATCCGTTACCAGCCCGATGGCGCCCAGCCGCATGGATACTGTCGCAAGCCCATCCCCGAAGTGGCAGCCGTGCCGCGGCTTGGAGCTGACATCTTTCAGCGCCAGCACGACGGGCTTGGGCGATGCGTCGATCGCCTCAAACATCTGAAAGCGCGCCTCGCGGTCATGGACTCTGCCATGTGTAGTGGTGTCGAGCGTGGCGGTTACGGCGTACCCGACCATCACTCCCATCTCCGGGAACATGCAGCGAATGTCCCAGCCCATAAACCCGTCCGTATTGCTGCGAATGTCGAAGTGCTCAATCGCGTTGGCGATGGTCGCGGTGTCTATCCGGCGTAGGGCGTTCAGCTCGTCGGCGTTTAGCGGTTCGTACATGGTAAAATCTCCATTGAAGTAAATGAGTCTGTCGGATAGTCAGTTTATCAGTTTCGCGTGCGAATTGCCGTCAATGTCAGCAAACCGCGCAAGACCATTTAGATTATACTTGTGCCCCATCATCCCTGCGAAATTGGGCCTGCGAAAGCGCGACTGACGCGGGAAAGGACGGGACTGCCGAAACGATAGCCGACATACCGACCGACTGGAAATCCAACTGAAAATGCTGATCGACTAACGAGCTATAAAGAAAGGAAAACTGGAATATGGCTGTCAACAAGGTGCTTATGACGGGGGCGACCGGGTACATCGCCAATCAACTGCTGCCCACATTCCGCGAGAGCTACGAGATGGTGCTCGTGGATGTTAAGGACGAGAACCCGCGCGGCGAGAAGGTGGAGGGCGTGCAAATCGCCAATCTGATAGACACCGACCGCAGCAAGTACGCGGGCTTGTTCGAGGGCGTGGACGCGGTGGTGCATTTGGGCTACAAGCGCAGGCAGGGCGAGCCGCTCGACCACTTCTTCGACGAGAATGAGAATGTGCAGATGGCGTACAACGTGCTGCGAAGCGCGTATGACGCCGGCGTGCCTCGCCTCGCCATCGCCAGCTCGAACCATGCCGCAGACTGGTACGAGCACAATCTCATCCACACGCGCAAGATGGAATCGCTCGACCCATACAAGCTGCCTCTGTCGGACAATTTCTACGGCTGGGCGAAGGCAACTTATGAGCACTTGGGGTTCTTGTTCGCCTGCGGACTCGGCGGCTTCGGCGACGACTCGGGCAGGCAGCAGCACACGGGTGGCACATCGTTCCTTCGCAAGACGGGCGTGGTGATGGTGCGCATCGGCGCGCCGCGCGAGCTTGACCCCGCGATATACGTGGACGACCCGGACAACTACAAGCGCGACCTCGGCGCATATATCAGCCCGCGCGACATCACGCAGCTGTTTCAGAAGGCGATAGAGACGCCGAACATCGACAACGAACACGGTGTGCCGTGGCAGGTAGTCTATGGCATCAGCAACAACACGCGGGCGTTCTGGTCGCTGAGCAACGCTCGCGAAGTTCTGGGATACGCGCCGGAGGACGATTCGGAGGTGAAGTTTGCCGAGGATGTTCGGAGGCTGCTGATTGACGGGGGTGCCGGCGGAGGTCGGGTAGGGTAGGGTAGGGATGCGTTGCCCACTACCTGATGAGGCGAATGAAGCCTTCGTTCTCAAAGTCGCGGTCATGCGTGAGGACTTCGGTGATGTCCAATTCGCGCATGACCGTCATTGAAATGCAGTCGGTGAGGCTGTAACGCTTGTCGGGTCGGCTGGCGTAGAGTTGGAGACCGCTTGTGAAGAGTTCCAAGGTCTGCGGCACGAGCGTAATGGTGTCGTCCGCGAATATGTTGCGCACTTGTGACACCGCTCTTAGGCGAGTATCTGGGTTGCCCCTGGACACTGCTGCAAGAAATTCACTCAGAACATCGTAAGTAGTTACGAATCGCACTGCATCACTGAGCGTTCTGGCGGCTTGCATCGACAACTCATACCACTGGTCATCTTTAGATGATATAGCGATAAAGTACTGTGAGTCGATGAATATCACTCGAGCAGGCATATCTACTGCGATTTCTTGGGCAAGCCGTAGAGGTAGTGGTCTATATTCTCGGAATAGTCGGACGGGAACTTCTTGCGCTCTTCTTCCGGCATTTCCTCCGCCATCCTGACAAATCCTTTGATCCATTCAGGTACGGCAGGGTCTGCTAGAAGTTCGGCGGCAGCGTTTGACATTTCCGGTGCAGCTTCGTTTATCGGCATATACCCGTTCTCGCTTAATTCCGTATCTTGCGTTTGAGTTACATCTTCCATGACTCCGCTCCTTTTGCAAAGCGTTTGTGCGTCTGACAGAATAGCGATCCATTTATAACACGCATCAATGCTAACTAACGAATGATGCTTGGTCAAGGAGATCAGATATAAATGAAAAGTGGTTTGCTCTCTACTCTCCGCGACCGCACCACTGGCACCGCAGACTTCCGAAAGGCGTCGGATGAGCTGGCGCGATTGCTGTGCGCGGAGACGCTGGAGGGGCTGGGCGACGAGGCTGCGCGCGGGCTGATGCTCGTGCCTGTGCTGCGTGCGGGTCTGGCGTTGCTGCCGGCGTTCACGCGTGCGTTGCCGGATGCGCCGGTCGCGTTCATCGGCATCGCGCGGGATGAAGATACGGCTCAGCCGGATTTGTATTACACGCGATTTCCCGAGGTGATGCCGACAAGAGCTCTCATCATAGATCCGATGCTTGCTACTGCCGGAACGGCATGCCTCGTTACCGAACTACTGATGCGCGAGGGCTATGCACCTGACGCCATGCACTTCGTCGGTGTTCTGGCATCGCGCGAGGGCATGGAGCGGCTTGCCGGCGTGATTCCGCGCGGAAACATCAGCGTGGTCGCGGTTGACCCGGAGCTGGACGCGCGGAATTTCATCGTGCCGGGGATTGGCGACTATGGAGACAGATATTTTGGGACATAGTGGAAATTGATATGGATGGACGGGGGCAGGGCATTTCAGTTGTCACCCTGAACGAAGTGAAGGGTCTAAAATCGCTGTGTGGAAACAAGCTTGTCCGTAGTCAACGCGTTTAGATTTCTCGCTTCGCTCGAAATGACATGAGCTATGAGTAATCGAAATGACATGTGCTATGAGTAATCGAAATGACATGTGCTATGAGTAATCGAAATGACATGTGCTATGAATAATCGAAATGACATGAATAATCGAAGGACCCTATGGACGGGATGGGAAGGGTAGAAACTCCGATGCGCTGCTGTGATAGAATGGCGGCGTGAATAGAAATGCTGAACTGAAACATGGAGGAAGATTGATGAGACCCAACAAGCTGAGGCAGAAACTAGACGCAGGCGAACCCACGCTGAGCACGCACATCCTTTCCGCTTGGCCCTCTGTCGTGGAGGCTATCGGACACACGGGCATCTACGACTATGTGGAATTCGTCGCGGAGTACGGCTCGTTCGACCTGCACGACCTCGACAACCTGTGCCGCGCCGCCGAGTTGCACGGCATGGGTTCGATGATTAAGGTTGACCAGAGCCATCAGGGATTCCTGGCGCAGCGCGGCGTGGGCGCAGGCTTCACCAGCGTGCTGTTCACGGACTGCCGCAGCGCCGCCGACGTGCGCGACTGCATCCGCGAGGCAAAGCCGGACACGCCGGGCATTGATGGCTTGTACGGCGTCGCCACGCGCCGTAATACATACATGGGCTATGGCGGATCCGCCGAGTATGTCGAATCGCTGAACGATGTGGTCATGGCGGTGATGATTGAAAAGAAGGGCGCCGTGGACGAACTGGAGGAGATTCTGGAGATTCCGGAACTCGACATGGTGCAGTGGGGCGGCTCGGACTTCTCCATGAGCATCGGCGTTCCCGGCCAGCGCAATCACCCGGATGTCCTCGCCGCGCACGACAAGACCTTCAAAACCGCTATCAACATGGGCGTTGCGCCGCGCGCCGAGATTCAGTCGCCGGACGAGGCGAAGAAATACCTCGACATGGGCGTGCGCCACTTCTCCATAGGCACGGACCTGGCGATACTCTACGGCTGGTGGAAGAGCAACGGCGAAGCGCTGCTGCGCGCGATGCAGGGCGAATAGTTAGCCTGTCGCAATCAGTCGGAGGGCGCTGCGATATGGCATCGATCAGCAACAGCCGATAGGTGAACGGATGGCTAGGGTTGAAGCCCTGCAAGAGACGCAGGGCAAGCAACTCGATAGGTTGGAGAATAAGATTGACGGCTTGCAGAAGCAGGTCTGGATAGGCGCGGGCGTTGTTATAGGCGCAGTCGCGGTCATACAGATTGCCATAGCCTTGCTGACCTAAAAGTGAGACGCTTTCATAAGCACTTTTCCGAGTCATTGTTAATTATGACATTGTTTCTAAAGGTGGATTTTTGGTGTGTTAGCGACTAAAATGACATGAAGTGTCGGGGCGTAGCGCAGTCGGGAGCGCGCCACGTTCGGGACGTGGAGGTCGCTGGTTCAAGTCCAGTCGCCCCGACCACTAAAATATATGTGATCGGTGCATTCCCGAAAAGGGAATACGCAATGCAGCAAGGTTTGGAAGCTCGGGTTGCCAGATTGGAAGGCGAAGTATCGCATATCGTCAGGCGACTGGACAATCTCGAACACTGGATGCGCGTGCTAATCGGACTGCAAGTTACTGCGATACTAGCGAATATCGCCGGTTTGATAGCGATAATCCAGCTGCTGACATAATTGCTGTTCACTGACCCTAGTAGGAATTCCGACCATTCCAATACAGCAACTCGCTAATCATTCACCAATGTGATGAAACATGGCGTTATTTATTGACAATGGCACTTGAACTTTGCTAATCTCATTCGCACCAAACAGGCGCACTGAACAAGATGATACGATAATCCGAAACGCAAAGATGGGGAGTAGTACGGGAGGCACCGGCAACAGAGAGTCGGCGGCGCTGCGAGCCGATGCCACAGGACCTTCCGGAACTCGCCCCTGAGCGCCCAGCCCGAACGACGGCACTTTCGCCGCCTACTAGGGTTGGTCGGTTGGCAACCGTTATCAGCCGTTAAGAGGTCTCCTGCCAATGGCGTTCACATTGGGCGTCCAAGAAACATCTGTTGGATACTAGGGGGCAAATTGGGTGGTACCGCGAGATTTCTAATCCCGTCCCTTTTGTGGGCGGGATTTTTTGTTGAAAGTTGAAAGTCGCAAGCACAGAGCGAGAGATGGACTTGGAGGTGTTGGATATATGAAGATGAATGGCGGGCAGATGGTCTGCGAGAGCCTCATTCGTGAAGGCGTGGATGTGATATTCGGGCTTCCCGGCGGGGCGATACTTCCCCTCTACCAAACATTGCCGGAGTTTCCGCAGCTGCGCCATATTCTGGTGCGCCACGAGCAGGGCGCGGCGCATGCCGCCGATGGCTACGCGCGTGTTACCGGACGCCCCGGCGTCGCGTGGGCGACGTCCGGTCCCGGCGCGACGAACCTAGTTACGGGCATCGCAACCGCACAGATGGACTCCGTGCCGATGGTCGTCATCACCGGACAGGTCGGCAGGGCTGCCATCGGCTCCGACGCCTTCCAAGAGTGTGACACCACTGGCATCACGCTGCCCATAACCAAGCACAACTACCTCGTGATGAGCGCCGCGGAGATTCCCGGCGTCATCAAAGAGGCGTTCTACATCGCCAATACCGGCAGGCCCGGTCCCGTACTGGTTGACATCCCCAAGGATGTGTTCACGGAAGTCGCGGAGTTCGAGTATCCGGAGCAGATCGACCTGCCGGGCTATAGTCCCACGCTGAAGCCGCACTCCGGACAGGTGCGCCGCGCCGCGCGGCTTATCGAAGAGGCGGAGCGCCCGGTGATATTGGCCGGACACGGCGTCATCCTGTCGCGCGCATACGACGAGCTGCTCGAACTTGCGGAGAAGGCGCAGATACCCGTTATCACCACACTGCTCGGCGTCAGCAGCTTTCCGACAGGGCATGTGTTATCCGCCGGCTGGCCCGGTATGCACGGCATGGCGTACGCCAGTCTCGCCATTGAAGAAGCAGACCTGCTCATTGCGCTCGGCATGCGCTTCGATGACAGAATCACGGGCGATACGAACACCTTTGCCGTCAATTCCAAGAAGATTCATGTGGACATTGACCCGTCCGAAATCGGCAAGAACATCGCCGTTGATGTGCCGATAGTTGGCGACATCAAGCTCGTATTGCAAGCACTGAACAAGCGCGTCAAGCCGCTATTGCACGGCGACTGGATTTCGCGCATAGACGAACTGCGGAGCGAACACCCTCTGCTGGGCGCGGACTCGTCCGACAGCCTTGAAATGCGCTATGTCGTGCAGGCGATAGACGATGCGACCAACGGCAACGCGGTCATCGTAACGGGCGTGGGGCAGCACCAGATGTGGGCGGCTCAGTACTACTCGTTCAAGCAGCCTAACTCGCTGGTATCGTCCTGTGGCTCCGGCGCGATGGGCTACGAAGTGCCGGGCGCGATGGGCGCGCAGGTCGGCGCGGAAGACCGCGTGGTATGGTCGGTCGCCGGAGACGGCGGCTTCCAGATGACGATGGTAGAACTCGCCACCCTCGTCGAAAACAGGATCCCGGTCAAGTTCGCCATAATGAACAACAACGCGCTCGGTATGGTGCGCCAGTGGCAGGACTTCTTCTACGAGCACGACCATGTGGCAACCGTGTACACCGGCAACCCGGACTTCGTGCGGCTGGCGCAGGCGTTCGGCATGCTCGGCATCCGCGTTACCGATAAAAGCCAAGTACACTCCGCGATAGAGCGCGCGATGCTGCACCCGGGTCCTGTCATAGTGGACTTCATAATCGAAAACGACGACAACGTGTATCCGATGATACCGGCCGGTATGTCGGTACAGCAATTGATAGAGGAGCCGTCGCCGGTGCCTCTGGGGGTGAGTTAATGACTGCGTTGGCAGAGCAGAACAGACACACGATTACGGCGCTGGTGCAGGATAAGCCGGGCGTGCTAAACCGCGTGGCGAGCATGTTCAGGCGGCGCGGGTTCAACATCTTCAGCCTTGCCGTCGGCAACAGCGAAGTGCCAAACATGTCGCGCATGACCTTCGTCGTCGATGGCGACAGTCGCACCGTAGAGCAGGTTACTAAGCACCTGCACAAGCTGATTGATGTCATCAAGGTTACGGATATATCCGACGACAACGCCGTAACACGCGAACTAGCGCTGATACGCGTGCTCACGAATTCGCAGTCCCGCAGCGATGTAATGCAGATTGTGGACCTTTTCCGCGCGCATATCATCGATGTCGCCGTGGACAGCCTGATAATCGAAGTCGTTGGCGACGAAGAAAAAGTGGACGCGCTGCAAAGCCTGCTAGAACCCTATGGCGTTACAGAGGTTATGCGCACCGGCATCGTGGCGATGACGCGCGGCGCGAACCCGCAGCTGAACGCGGCGCGCAGCAGAAACGGCAGCAGCGCAAGGCAGGCATTCAGCGAAACGGGAAGCGTGTAGAGTAAGTTGTCAGTTGTCAGTGTTCAGTTGTCAGTTTGAAGGCAGAAGGCCGAGATGTGCAGGATTTTAAGAATCTGGAAGTTTGGAAGAAGAGCCATTCTCTGACCCTGGACATTTACAGAATCACAAGCAGATTTCCAAAGAGCGAACTCTATGGACTGACAGGTCAGACTAGAAGGTCTGCCGCTTCCATTCCTGCGAACATCGCCGAAGGCTGCGGCAGATATGGGAACGCCGAGCTAACCCGCTTTCTCCGCATTTCCATGGGTTCTGCCAGCGAACTTGAGTATCATATCCTCTTGGCGCATGACCTTAACTATATGCCCACTGAAGACTACAACAGCATTTCCCGACGACTCACGGAGATTAAGCGAATGCTTACTGGACTATCCAAAAGAACCAGCCGCACTTAACAACGAAAACTGATTACTGAAAACTGAAATACTAACTTGAAAGGACGAATACTCAATGGCAGCAAAGATGTACTACGAAGCGGACGCCGACATGTCGCTAGTCGATGGCAAGACGTTCGGAATTATCGGCTACGGCAGCCAGGGACACGCGCATGCGCTCAACCTGCACGACAACGGGCTGGACGTGATGGTCGGCTTGTACGAAGGCAGCAGCAGCATCGCGAAGGCGGAGGCGGACGGGCTGAAGGTCGGCATGGTCGCGGAAGTCGCAGAGCAATCGGACATCATCATGATGCTGATACCCGACCACCTGCAGTCGCAGGTCTATCGAGATTCCATCAGGCAGCACATGCTGCCGGGCAAGACGCTGATGTTCGCGCACGGCTTCAACATCCACTACGAGACAATCACCGCGCCCGAGGGCGTCGATGTCTCGATGGTCGCTCCGAAAGCTCCGGGCCATCGCATGCGCGAAGTCTTCACGAAGGGATCCGGCGTTCCCGGTCTGCTGGCGGTGCATCAGGACGCGACCGGCAACGCGCATGCCATAGGATTGGCGTATGCGCGCGGCGTTGGCTGCACGCGCGCCGGTGTTCTCGACACAACCTTCAAGGAAGAGACCGAGACCGACTTGTTCGGCGAGCAGGCGGTGCTATGTGGCGGCGTTACCGCGCTCGTCAAGGCGGCGTATGAGACGCTCGTCGAAGCAGGCTACCAACCCGAATCAGCGTACTTCGAGTGCATGCACGAGCTGAAGCTCATCGTTGACTTGCTGTATCAGGGTGGCATGGGCTATATGCGCTATTCGGTCAGCGACACGGCAGAGTTTGGCGACTACACACGCGGGCCCGTCGTCGTTGACGAGAGCGTGAAGGCGAATATGCAAGAAGTGCTGGCACGCATACAGGACGGCAGCTTCGCGCGCGAATGGATCGCCGAAAACGACGAAGGTCGTCCGACCTTCTACCGCATGCGAGACGAGAACGCGGCGCATCCCATCGAGGAAGTGGGCAAGGAACTGCGAGACATGATGCCGTTCCTGCAGGACGTGGATTAGGGCTTTAGCAAAACTGTGAGTAAGGAATTGAACATACGGGCAGTTCTATTCGACGCCGACGGCGTATTGCAGCAAGAAGTGGAGGGCGGACGCGAGAAACTCGCTTGTCTCGATGGGTCGGCGACTCCGAATGAGGCTTTTCTTCAGGACTTCTTCAGAGCCGAAATGCCCTGTATGAGAGGCGACGCCGACATGGCTGACACGATTGCCGAAGTTCTAAAGAAATGGGACTCGCCCTTCAGCGTCGCACATGCCATTGAGACGCACACGAAGATAGTTACGATGAACCCTGAATCCATCGAAGTAGTTCGTGCGTTGAGAAAGTCAGGAGTCGGCGCCTATCTTGCGACTAACCAGCATGAGTATCGAGCGCAATATATGTCAGAAGTCTTCGGCTATGCGGACCTCTTCGACGGCGAGTTTTACTCGTGCAGGGTGGGCGCTATGAAGCCGGACCCCGATTACTTTCACGCGATATTGAAGTCTTTGCCGTACCGGCCGGAGCAACTTCTGTTCATCGACGACAGGGACAGGAATGTTGCTGCGGCGCGGAGCGTGGGGATTCATGGCGTTGAGTATGAGTTGGGAGAGGGTGTGGAGGCGTTGCGCGATGTGCTGCGAAGGTATGGAATATGGTCTTGAAGTATGCTCAATAGGGATTATATAGGGAGAGGGTAAATGCCTGTTGGAGATTCGGACAAAGTCCGGAATTATGGGACACAATTGGTTGAAGAAGTCCGTCGTGAAGGTAGAACGCGCATAACCCTCCGTGCGGGTGATATTCACAGTGCGCTACGCTTAACAATGGCTCATGGCACTGTTTGCCAGGCTCTTGGCGGTGTCAAATTTCACAAACAGGCTGGTGTGAAACTAGTTGGAGTAGATGATAGTAAAGCTCCTTCTCGCGCGGGTGCAAATGTGTACTTTGAGTTTGAGATATTGCCTACTGCGGGCAATACCAAACCATTGAGCCGCGACGAATTGTTGTCCAGATTAGGTTACTCTGCCTTGAATTCCTCCCCTGAAGTTGAACGTCAGACGGAAAGGAACATTAACCAAGACATACGCGAGCATATATTTGAACTTTCGCCAAGCGAGTTCCAAGAGTTAATCCGCGAATACCTGAAAGCAAAAGGCTTCGCAGACGCCGAGATGGAAATCGTCATAAGGATGAAGATTTAGAAAGAGGAAATCGCCACTGTGGTGGAAAGCGATACACTCATAAAGTTGGTGATTGTGTTCACCATGCTTTTGCCGCCTTTGCCTTTTCTGGTTTATAACCATTACTTGAACGACATAAAACTAGAGGGACGTTCAGGCGAAGCTCTTAGAGATGCGATTTTCTTCAGACGGGCTAGATGGGTCGTGTACTTCTTCATAGCCATTATGTGGATATTGACTCTTACGATTGTAGTCATAGCGTAGCAGGGAGATAAACAACATGAACCGCACGGAGGCATCCTTCGCAGTTCGCCGCAATGACCGGGTTTTGGCAATGCTCGGTCAGGCGGACTGCGTTGTCCTTGGGTAGTTATCAGTCATCAGTTGACAGTTTTCAGTCTGTGGACTGCCCGATATGCTAATCATTGACGACTGAAAACTGATAACTGACTACTAATCACTGATAACTGACTACTGAAAACTCACAGGAGAAACAAATGTCAGACGACAAAGTAATCATTTTCGATACGACGCTGCGAGACGGCGAGCAATCGGCGGGCATCGGACTGACCACGCCGGAGAAGCTGGAAATCGCGCGGCAGCTGGACAGGCTGGGCGTGGATGTTATCGAGGCGGGCTTCGCCGCGAGTTCGCCCGGCGACTTCGAGGCTGTGCAAACCATTGCCCGCGAAGTGCGCCGTCCCGTCATCGCGTCTCTGGCGCGCTGCGTGCTGCCCGATGTGGACGCCGCATGGGAGGCAATCAAGGACGCCGAGCGGCCGCGCATCCATGTGTTCATTTCCAGCTCCGATGTGCAGATTATGAACCAGCTGCGCAAGAACCCGGAAGAAGTCATGGATATGGCGATTGCTTCCGTAGAGCGCGCCAAGAGCTACTGCGACGATGTAGAGTTCTCGCCGATGGACGCCACACGCACCGACATCGAATATCTGTATAAGATGCTGGAAGGCGCAATCGCCGCCGGCGCGAACACCATCAACATCCCCGACACCGTCGGCTATGTGATGCCATGGGAGTTCCGCGAGCGCATCCGCCTCATCAAGGAAAATGTGCCGAACATCAACGAAGCGACGCTGAGCGTCCACTGCCACAACGACCTGGGGCAGGCGGTCGGCAACAGCCTAGCCGCCGTAGCGGAAGGCGCGCGGCAGGTCGAAGGCTGCATCAACGGGCTGGGCGAACGCGCCGGCAACGCTGCGCTCGAAGAGGTCATAATGGCGCTGGAAACGCGCAAAGACCTGTACGGCGTGGACACTAACATCAATACGCGCCAGATTTTCCGCACGAGCCGTCTGGTCAGCGACATCACCGGGTTCACAGTGCAGCCGAACAAGGCGGTTGTGGGCGCCAATGCCTTCCGCCACGCTTCGGGCATACACCAAGACGGCGTGCTGAAAGAGCGCACGACCTTCGAGATTATGGATCCGCAGACCATCGGCTGGCCGAGCAACGAGCTGGTGCTGGGCAAGCTGAGCGGCAGAGCAGGGCTGCGCTCGCGCCTCGACGAACTGGGCTATCACCTGGATCAGGAAGGCCTGAACGAAGCTTTTGAGGCGTTCAAGAGCCTCGCCGATCGCAAGCCCGAAGTTACGGACGCGGACCTGGTCGCGCTGATGTCCAGCCAGCGCCGCATCGCTGACATTCCCGCCGTGTACGCACTGGAGCATATTCAGGTAACCTGCGGCAACCACGATGTGCCTACCGCGACGGTTACGCTCGTTGATAGCGATGACAACGCTACCACGGACGCCGCCACGGGCACAGGTCCCGTAGATGCCGTGTATAAGGCGATCAACCGGATTATCGATGTGCCGAACAGGTTGACCGAATATCGCGTGGACGCCGTAACCGAGGGCATAGACGCGCTCGGCGATGTAACGATCCGCATCGAGAAGGATGAGCACGCCTACGTCGGGCGCGGCTCCGACACGGACATCATAGTGGCAAGCGCCAAGGCATACATGAACGCCCTGAACCGCCTAATCGCCACCGAAGAAATGCGCCCCACGGAGGAAGTCCCGATTTCGTAACCTGCAACATTCTTCGTCATCCCTGCGGAAGCAGGAATCCGGTGCATTTGACGGGCGAGAATGAAGAAAACGGACGACGCCTTGCGACTCTGGACTCCGCCTACGCGGGAATGACGGATAGAAATGCGGGAGTGATAGGGAGAGATGTGGGGATGACCGAGTGAAAAGACATAGGGGCGGCTATTCATGCCGCCCTTACGAATGTGCGAATCAAATGCAAATTTGGGAGGATTTGAGATAAATGCCTAAGACAATGTTCGAGAAGATTTGGGAGAGCCATGTGGTGCATCAGGAAGCCGGGCAGCCGACTATCCTGTATGTTGACTTGCATCTTGTCCACGAGGTTACTTCGCCGCAGGCGTTCGACGGGCTGCGCATGGCTGGACGCAAAGTGCGCCGCACCGACCTGACAGTCGCCACGGCTGACCACAATACGCCCACTTGGGACTTGTCCCTGCCCATCACCGACCCCATCGCAAAGGCGCAGCTGGACGCGCTCGACAGGAACTGCGAAGAGTTCGGCGTGCCGCTGTACGACAGGTTCAGCCCGCTGCAGGGCATCGTCCACGTCATAGGTCCCGAGCAAGGGTACACGCAGCCGGGCAAAGTCATCGTCTGCGGCGACAGCCACACATCCACGCACGGCGCGTTCGGCGCGTTCGCCATCGGCATCGGCACATCCGAAGTTGAGCATGTTCTCGCCACGCAGACGCTGCGGCAGTTCAAGCCCAAGACGATGGAAATTCGCGTCAATGGCAAGCTGCCCAACGGCGTTACCGCGAAGGATGTCGTGCTCAGCATCATCGGCAAGATTGGCGTCGCCGGCGCGACGGGCCATGTCATCGAATACACCGGCGAAGCGATTCGGTCGTTGTCGATGGAAGGGCGCATGACCGTGTGCAATATGTCTATCGAAGGCGGCGGTCGAGCGGGTATGATCGCGCCGGACGACACGACATTCGAGTACATGCGCGGTCGTGCGCAGGTACCTCAAGGCGCCGATTTCGAAGCCGCTATCGAAGAATGGCGCAAACTCGCCACCGACGAAGGCGCCGAATACGACAGCCTCGTGGAGATTGACGGCGCCGCGCTCGAACCGCATGTAACCTGGGGCACGAACCCAGGCATGGTCGCGCCGATAACGAGCCGCGTGCCAGACCCGAATTCGTACGACGACGCCGGCGAAAAGGAATCCGCCGAGCGTGCATTGCAGTATATGGGGCTAGAACCCGACACGCCAATGGAGGACATCCGCCTAGACCGCGTGTTCATCGGCTCATGCACGAACTCGCGCATAGACGACCTGCGCGCCGCCGCCGAGATAGCGCGCGGACGCAAGGTAAATGACAATGTGTATGCGATGGTCGTGCCCGGTTCTGCCGCCATCAAGCAGCAAGCCGAAGAAGAAGGCTTGGACGCCATATTCAAAGACGCCGGCTTCGACTGGCGCGTCGCCGGCTGCTCCATGTGTCTCGGAATGAACCCAGACATCCTGGAACCGGGCGAGCGCTGCGCGTCCACATCCAACCGCAACTTCGAGGGCAGGCAAGGCAAGGGCGGCCGAACGCACCTAGTCAGCCCGGAAATGGCAGCGGCAGCGGCAATCGCGGGCCACTTCGTGGACATCCGAGAGTGGTAGTGGCGTTACGCTGAACCATTGGAGGATGAGCGAGTGAGTATCAGACAGCGCAGCATCTCATCACGAGAGCTGCTTCCGCATATAGAGGGCTTGTACGCGCTGATGTACCTGCCCGTGCTAATTGCGGGGACGGCTTTCATGCTGTGGTACGAACTCACTCGCAAGGCGGCGGCAAACGGCCATGCCGCCGCCGATTCGGTGTATGCTATTATCATAGATGTTGGATATGTGGCAGTAGCGGACGCCGGTGTTACATTTGGCGTTGTAGAAGGGGGCGCTGCGATTATGGTGCTTGCAAGACGCTGGCTTGAGCGACAAGAGCAGAAGGGATTCGAGCAAGGTTTGGAGCAAGGGCTGGAACAAGGTTTGGAGCAGGGTAGGGAGCAGGGAATAGAACGAGGCGAGTCCAGGCGGCAAAGGGAATGGGAAGGCTGGAATGACCGCCGCTTGCAGGCGCAAGAAGAAGGGCGTGATTTCAATGAGCCGCCGCCGCGTATTGACAACGAAAACAGCGATGACAGCTAAGGATCCCTGCGATTATGATACTTGCAAGGCGTTGGCTTGAACGGCTTGAACGGGAAGAAGCTAAGAAAAACCATGAACTGGCCATAGATAAGGCCTTTGAACAGAGCAGCAAGTATGGCGAAGCGATGGGTGAGATGAGAGTGCAGTTGAAGTGGGAAGGCTGGAACTACCGCCGTCTGTTAGCGAAAGCAGAAGGGCGCGATTTCAATGAGCCGCCGCCAAGCCTGGACGATGACGAATAGGATTACCGCCGAATGCGTGTGAGGATTGCGGTTTGTGCGCCAATTGCGCTGGTTGTCTTGCTCATTGTGTCGATGGCTTGCGGCGCCGGTTCGCCCGAACAGGAAGGCGAGCGACTCTTCGCCGACAACTGCGCGCGCTGCCACGGAGCGGTGGCGGACGGCACGAACTTGGGACCGCCACTCGTGCACCGCATCTACGAGCCGGGACACCACGCCGACTTCACCTTCTACAACGCGGTCAAGAATGGCGTCGTATCGCACCACTGGGACTTCGGCGACATGCCGCCCGTAGCCGGTCTGTCCGAGGACGATGTAACGCAGATTATCGCCTATGTCAGAGGCTTACAACGTGAGGGCGGTATTATCAGATAAGTACAAGCCAGAGTAAAAGGGTGGATGAGCGTGTATATGGCATATCTGCTCCCATCCTAGCCCTGCCCAATTGGGGAAGGGACAATTGAGCGACGATGATTACCAAACAGTTGGCAGTAGTGAGGAATAACAACTATGGATGCATTCGTAAAGCATGAGGGCGTTGTGGCGCCGCTGAACCGGGTCAATGTTGACACCGACCAGATTATCCCCAAGCAGTTCCTGAAGCGCATCGAGCGCACCGGCTTCGGCCAGTTCGCGTTCAACGACTGGCGCTTCAATGAAGACGGCACGCACAAGCCTGACTTTATCCTGAACAAGCCCGGTTACGAAAACTCGTCCATCCTCGTGGCGGGGCGCAACTTTGGCTCCGGCTCTTCGCGCGAACACGCCCCCTGGGCGTTGCAAGACTACGGCTTCCGCTGCATCATCGCGCCGAGCTTCGCCGACATATTCTTCAGCAACTGCTTCCAGAACGGGTTGCTGCCGGTCGTCCTGCCCGAGGACATCGTGGAGCGCATTCTGGAAAAAGCGGAAAGCACACCCGGCTACACGCTGAATGTCGATCTTGACGGGCAGCGTGTCTGGGACAATGACGAGGAAATTTCAGCGACCTTCGAGATTGAGGCGTTCCGCCGCTACCTGCTGCTCAACGGGCTGGACGACATCGGGCTGACGCTGGAACAGGAAGACGCCATATCGTCGTTCGAGGCCGGTCGCAGTCCGCACGGCGGTACGCTTACTGTTGGGCGATAACGCGGGCGGTAACGCAGACAACAAGAGCAACGCCGCGCGAGAACGCTAATGCCCATTCCCGACGCCGCCCCCATCGTAGTCGCGCCTACGCCTACGCCATTCGGCGCGGACGATACGGTGGACTACGCCGCGCTCGAACGCAACATCGGGCGCTGGCTAAGCACGCCGCTGTCTGGCTTTGTGCTGACTACGGCAAACGGCGAAGAACTGGCGCTCAGCGAGGCGGAGCGCATCGAAATCGTGCGTGTCGCAGCATCAGCGCACGGCGGGCTGCGCTTCACCATAGCGGGCATCGATAACCCGTCCACGCGCGAAACGCTAC
The DNA here is from genome assembly GCA_009840355.1 of Chloroflexota bacterium. Classification (NCBI taxonomy): domain Bacteria; kingdom Bacillati; phylum Chloroflexota; species Chloroflexota bacterium. The sequence continues at coordinate 98,640 of VXNZ01000056.1, read as the reverse complement.
GGCTGGCGGAATGCTACGCCGCAGCGGGCACCGATATGGTGCGAGTTCGCGTGCCGCGCGGCATCCCCGACAGTGCGGTCGAAAGCTACTTCGGCGAGGTTACGCGCCATTCGCCATTGCCTATCGTGGTGATACACCAGACATTCAGCGGGCAGCCCGCCGCCTCCCCGGAGACGCTGGGCACCGTCTGCGCTATGGATAATGTCGCGGGCTACATCACCGACCACGACATCCGCTTCGAAGGGTATGTGCGCGCCGAAGTGCCGGACGATATGCGCTTTTGGATATGCAACGGCGGCTTGCTAGCGTATGGCGCACTGATGGGCGCAAACGGCGCGTGCATGTGGCTGGGCAACATCGCGCCGGCGTTGTGCATCGACATTATGACGCACGGCATACGCGGCGAGTTCTCGGAGGCGCGGCGCTTGCAAGAATCGGCATCGAAGCTAGACCGTGTGATAATCCAATACGGCACGCCCGGCGTAAAAGAGGCGCTGCGTCTGCTGGGCTATGAAGGCATGATGCCGCGTATGCCGATGGTACCTGTCGATGTGGATGCTTCCGAGCGCATTCGCCTGGCGTTGGTGGAGGAAGGGTTGCTCTAATGCGGCATAGTCGTGATTATGCGGATGTGTTGCGAAATCTAAATGCGTTGACTACGGGCAGGCTTGTTTCCGCACAGCGATATTAGACCCTTCACTTCGTTTAGGGTAACAACCGAAATGCCCTGGGAGTTTCCCGATCCATGGCTGGCATGGGTAGGTATTTGATTAACGGTGCTTCGGCAGTTTTCCCTTGTCATTCCGAACGAAGTGAGGAATCTACAATCTCCGACTACGAATAGCCTTGTCTTACCACAAGAATTTTAGATTCATCACTCCGCTGCGCTGCGTTCAGAATGACAGAATGAATAGGTTTTGTACTGAAATCACCCTTGACCTACCCCTATCAGCCCATCCATGTAGGAACGAACTCTTGCGAGTTCGCCGCCATATCGAGCAGTGTCGCGTAGGGGCTACGCCATCAGCCGGATCAGTCAAACATCGCGGTGTTCTGCGGCGGCGAAGGCTGTTCTTCTTGTTGGCGGCGGGCTATTCGGCGAACCCCGCTGGAGACGAAGCCTTGCAGCGCGTTTGCTTCTCGGGTGATGGCGGCGCGGAAGTATGAGCTGTACTCGCCCATGTTACGGAACTTCTTGTAGCGGTCTTTCAGCAGGCTGCGACCGGACTTCGACTGTAATTCTGCGATCTCTTGCAGCAGGACACGCCTCAGCTGCCTCGCCGCTTCCGCCGGATCGGTGTGCGCGCCACCGGGCGGTTCCTGCACCAACAGGTCAACTATGCCGTATTCTCGGCAGTCGTGCGCAGTGAGCTTCAGCGATTCGGCGACTTCTTCCGCGCGTCCCTCGTCCTGGTATATCAGCTCCGCCGCGCCTTCGGGCGAGATGGTGGAGTAAATCGCGTTCTCCATCATCAGCACCCTGTCCGCGACGCCGAACGCCAGCGCCGCCTCGCTGCCGCCTTCGCCTATGACCACGGCGATGGTTGGCATGCGGTTGCCGCTCATGCGGGCGATAGTCGTGGCTATCGCGTTGCCGAGCCCGTGTTGCTCCGACTCTATGCTGACATCTGGCCCCGTGGAATCTAGCAGCGAGACGACCGGAAGCTTGAATTTCTCCGCCATGTCGAACGCGCGCTGCGCCTTGCGGAATCCGCTGGGTGAAATACCTTTGCCATCCGCGCGGCGGCGTTCCTGTCCGATTGCCATAATCGTCTGCGCGCCGAGCTGACCGAAGCCGCAGATTACCGCGTCGTCGTCTGCGCTCGCGCGGTCGCCGTGGATTTCCACGAAGTTGCCGAACACGCTGCGGATATAGTCCGACGAGGTAGGCCTGTCTTCGTGCCGCGCCAACTGCACATAATCCCAAGCGTCCGTCTTGTGCGGCTCGACGGTCTGCGTGCGACTTTTTTCCGCCGATGTGAGCTTGTACTGACGGCCGAGATTATCCAGAATGATGGCGAGCAGGGTGCGCAATTTCGACCGATCAACGATGCCGTCCAGCAGCCCGCTTTGCATCTTCGCCTCTGCGGTCTGCGATAGGGCGGGCAGGGGAGTTTCGGTCGATTCTTGCAGCGCGCGTATCGACGAAAAGCCGACTATCGCCTCCGGTTCCGCGACGATGATGTCCGCGAGACTGGCGAAGCTGGCATAAGTCTGCCCGGTCGCGGGGTTGGCGAGCACCACGATGAACGGCAAGCCCTTGTTGGCGAGCTGCACGGCTGCGATGGACGTCTTCGCCATCTGCATCAGCGACAGCACGCCTTCCTGAAAGCGCGCGCCGCCGCTTGTGATGACCGCGATGACGGGCAGGTTGCGCCGCGCCGCCTGTTCCAGCGCAATCGCAATTTTCTCGCCGACGACGCAGCCCATCGTGCCGCCCATGAAGCCAAAGTCGAGCGCGATCATCATCACCGGACTGCCGCTGATGGAACACCTGCCGGTAACCACCGCCTCCGTGAGTCCGGTGCGGCGCTGGTCGTTGAATATGCGCTGCTTGTACGACCCGCGCGAGGAGAACGACAGCGGGTCAAGCGAAGATATGGAGCGATTTATCTCGCGGAAGCTCTCGGTGTCTGCCAGCGATTCGATGCGTTCGCGCGCGGTCAGGCTGTAGTGAAAGCGGCAGATCGGGCAGACGCGCAGCGTGGCGTACAGGTCTGAGAACGCCATACTCTGGTCGCAGACGAGGCATATTTCGCGGACAGGCGGCTCCGACTGTCCGTTGCGGCTGCTCATCACTGACCCGACGATGCCGGTAAAGTTACGCATCATAGCACGCCCTCCCACACTTGATTGGGGTGGGCATAATTTACTTTAAGCCATGTCATCCATGTCTTAACCCAGGATCTTTCAGTTGTCCCCCTGAACGAAGTGAAGGGTCTAAAATCGCTGTGCGGAAACAAGCCTGTCCGTAATCAACGCGTTTAGATTTCTCGCTTCGCTCGAAATGACATGAATAACCGAAAGATCCTGTGTCTTAACCTTCCCGCTTCAAAGGGGAAGGGACTGGAGGAACGGCAATTATGCACAGCCCCGGCGCATGCGCGGCTACGATACGCAAGGGCAGCCGCTACGCTGTACCAGAGATTATAACATCCCTTGACTTCGCGCCGTCGCTCGCGCTGACCACGCCGCACTCTTCGAGTTCGTCCATCAGCCGTGCGGCGCGAGGATAGCCTATGCGCAGGCGGCGCTGCAGCAGCGATGTGGACAGCTTCTTCTGCGTGCGCGCCAGTTCCACCGCTTTGTCGAACAGCGCGTCTGTCGATGAGGATGCGTCGGGTTCGTCGTCGTCATCTTCGTTCTCGGACACCGGACGCAGGTCAACATCGGGCACCCAGCCGCGTGGTGTCGTCTGCCAGTGGTTGATCAGCCGGTCGATTTCCGTGTCCGAGATGAACGCGCCTTGCGCGCGCAGCGGCCTTGCGGCGTCTCGCGGCAGGTAGAGCATGTCGCCCTTGCCCAGCAACTTCTCTGCGCCGTTTGTGTCCAATATCGTGCGCGAGTCGATGTGCGATGTTACGCCAAAGCTGACGCGGCTGGGGAAGTTCGCCTTGATAAGTCCGGTAACCACATCCACGGACGGTCGCTGCGTGGCAAGAATCAGGTGAATGCCGGTCGCGCGGCCGAGCTGCGCCAGACGGCACAGAGATTGTTCTACGTCGAACGCGGCGGTCATCATCAGGTCTGCGAGTTCGTCCACGACGACCAACAAGAACGGCATCTTGTCGTCGCGCACGCGCTTGTTGTACGCCTCGATGTTGCGCACACCGAGGTCTTCCATTAGCCGGTAGCGGTTCATCATCTCGTTGATGACGCCCTTCAACATACCCACAACCTCGTCAACTTCCACTATGACGGGGCAGAGCAGGTGCGGAATCCCGTTGTACGGTGTGAGTTCGACGCGCTTGGGATCGACCAGCAGCATGCGAAGTTCTGCGGGCGAGCGTTCCATCAGCAGCCCGGCGACGATGGCGTTCAGCGCGACGCTTTTGCCTGCACCGGTCGCGCCGGCGATGAGCAAGTGCGGCATCTTGGCAAGGTCGAGCGCTATGTTCTCGCCGCCGGTGCCCTTGCCCAGCGCAACCGGCAGGTCGGCGTCCTTGCGCAGCTTCCTGTACTCCGGGCTTTCCATAATCGCGCGCAGCGTTACCGGCGCAGGGTCTTCATTGGGGATTTCTATGCCGACCTGCGCCTTGCCCATCACGGGAGTTTCTATGCGAAGGCTGGGCGTGCGCAGCGCGAGCGACAGGTCTTTTTCTCGCGCCAGTATCTTCTGCACGCTGACGCGCGTCTTCACTTCCTGACGCTTTGTAATCTGCTTGCCATTCTGGTCCTTAATCGGGTTGCCGAACTCGTCCTCCATCTTCACATTCTGGTATTTCCGATTCCAGCCCGGGATAATGCCGTACATTGTAACGGTGGGCCCATATTTGATGCTGCCGATTTCCACCTCGATGTCGTAGTCCGCGAGCGCCTGCCGTATGGTCTCCGCTGTCTCGCGTATCTGCTCTTCGGGGATGCCGCGCTCCTGCACGCCTTCGAGCAGCTGTATCGACGGCTTATCCCAATCCGCGCGATTCCTGCCCAGCAACCGCACGGCATAGCTCGCGCGCTCTTCGTCGTCTTCCACCATTTCGGCAGACGACTGGCTGTTCAGGTCTTCGATGTCCTGCATGCCTACAACGAAATTCGCACCGTCATCGTCTTCACCAGCATCTACAGCGGATACTATGCCGTTTATTTCGTCAAGCAGGCTGTCGTCCGCTGAATCGAAATCGGCGAGGTCGTGTCCGTTCGCGTAGCCGTTAGTGTAGCCATTGGCATAGCCGTTCACGTGTTCGCGGTCGAAGTTGTCCGCATCCGCGAGCGCGGCGCCGTTCGCTGTGTTGGCAAAGCCGTAATCGAAGTCTGTGTTCGCTTGCATCTCGGTGTCCTCTCGTTCTGGTAGTCCTAGATAATCGGCAAGATGTCGCGCCACCTCGCTGTCGTCCAACGCGCCTTCGTCCTCCGTGGAGGCGATCGCCTCTGCGAACTTGGAGCGCGGGCGTGCAGAGTCGTCGTCCGAATAAGGGCTGTGGTGTGTGTCATAGGAATTGGCGAATTCGCTGTTCGCTTGTTCGTCGTAGGATGCGGCGCCATCGGCGGCGTCTTGCGCCTCTTCAGGGTCGCGCGGCTTGCGCTTGAACAGGCTTGCGATGCCCTTGCCCGCGAGCGCGAGTGCGACAAGCCCGAATGTGAATATCCTGCCGAGGATTACGGCGAAAAACAGCAGGGATGCCGGCGATATGACGAGCAGTGTTAGCGCCGCCAAGCCGCCAAGCCGCAGTACGCGCTGCCACAGCGCCGATCCCGCGATTGCTTCGCCGACGAGACCGCCGAGCGACACATAGCCGCCCAGCGTGAACGGCGCGAGCGTGCCATTCATCGGCCGGAACAGCGACAGCACGCCGAAAGTCAGCACGACCATCAGCGCGGACGCCAGCCATGCCTTGACGTGGCGGAACAGGCGCGGCTGGAATATCAGAGTGGCGATGAGTGCCGCTGTCCATAAGCCTAGCGGCACGATGCCGAGTCCCAGCATCTCTATGGTGGCTTTTTGCGCTGTCCAGAACGCGTTTGCGATTTCGTCTCTGAACCAGAAGATTGCCGCGCCGACGGCGATGAACGGGATTGCGAGCAGTTCGTACCAAGTAACCTTCGCAATCAAGCGCATTAGTTTGGACGAAGCGCCGCGCGGTTTGTCAGGCGCGTTAGTGGTGCTTTTTGCCATATATTTCTGACCTCACCTGATAAGACGAGAGAATGTCTCAGGGCAAGCGGGTCAGACTTGGCGTAGATGCGGCAGGCGGCACAAATGCGTGGCGCTCGGAAGCGATGCAGTCCTAGATGTAGTCGATGACTGTTAGAACGGTAGGACGCCTGCCGGTCTCTTTGTGCAAAAACTTGGAGATTGAATCCCTGACCCGATTTCTTGCCTTATCTAAAGTTAAGGCGGATGCGCCCATATCTTCTAGTAGGGTCAGTGCCACTTTTGATGTTTTTTGAAAAAATTCTAATCTTTCGTTCAACTCCACATAGCCGTACGCGGCGACTTCCGGATCGGTCAGGACTTCGCCAGTGGCTGCGCTTATCGTGGCGGACACGACCACGACGCCGTCCCTGGCAAGCCGCCGCCGTTCTGCGAATACGCTGCTGTCCATATCCCATAATGTCCGCCCATCGACGAACACGGAGCCGGCGACAACCTTATCCACGACCACGCCTTCGTCCGAAGTCAGCGCGAGAACATCGCCGTCATCGAGCACGAATATGTTCTCATCCGGAATGCCCATAGAATGCGCGATAGCCGCGTGCGCCATGAGATGCCGGAATTCGCCTTGCACAGGCATGAAGAAGCGCGGATTGACTATGCTAAGCATCGTCTTCAGCTCTTCTTGGCTGGCGTGTCCGTGCACATGCACAGTTGCGATCCTGCTATAGATGACGTTCGCGCCTTGCCGGAACAGGTTGTCGATGGTCTTGGCGACCGTTAATTCGTTGCCGGGTATGGGCGTCGCCGAAATGACCACCGTATCGCCCGGTTCGACCGTGATGTCGCGGTGCGAGCCGTTGGCGATGCGCACAAGCGCCGATGTCGGTTCGCCCTGACTGCCTGTTGCCATGATTATCACACGGTCGTTGGGCAGCCGCCGCGCTTCGTTCAGCGAGACTAGCGTGTCCGGTGGCGCGTCAAGGTAGCCCATGTTCGTCGCCATCTTGACATTGTTGCTCATGCTGCGCCCGACAACCGTAACCTTGCGGCTGTGTCGCACGGCTGCGTCTATGACCTGCTGAATCCGCGATATGAGCGATGCGAATGTGGCGACTATTACCCTGCCCGGCGCGTCCGCGATAATCTGCTCGAGCGCATCGCCGACGACCTGCTCGGACTCGGTGAATCCTCGCAAATCGGCGTATGTGGAATCCGAGCACAGCAGCAGTGCGCCGTCGTCTCCCGCCAGCCGCGCGATGGAGGCGAGGTCCATAGGCGGACCGACCGCAGGCGTGTGGTCGATCTTGAAATCGCCGGTGTGGATGACAGTGCCGATGGGCGTGGTAACGGCGATGCCAAAGGAGTCCGGTATGGAGTGGGAGACGGGGAAGAACTCAATGAGGAAGCAGCCCAACGTGAAGGGAGAGTGCGGCTCGACGACATTCAGCCGGGACTCTCGGAGGAGACCGCGCTCGCGCAGCTTGGCAGAAATCAGCCCGTGCGCGAACCGCGAAGCATAGACTGGGACATCCAGTTCGGGAAGCACGAAGGGCAAGCCGCCGATGTGGTCTTCGTGTCCGTGCGTGATGAGTATGGCACGCACCTTGTCCCAATTCTCGACAAGGTAAGTAATGTCAGGAATGCCGAGGTCAACGCCCGGCATATTCTCTTCAGGGAATAGCAAGCCGCAGTCGATGACGACAATATCGTCATCGTACTCCAGCGCCATCATATTCTGGCCGATTTCACCCAGCCCGCCGAGAGGAATGACTTTGAGAATAGAGTCTGATGCTTGTGTGATGGTTGCTCCTGATCCGCTAATGCCCTACGAACCCAATTATAACTAAGGTCTTTCGATTATTCATGTCATTTAGAGCGAAGCGAGGAATCTAAACGCGTTTACTATGGACAGGATTGTTTCCGCACAGCGATTTTAGACCCTTCACTTCGTTCAGGGTGACAACCGAAAAGCCTCGGAATTATACCGCACACCGTTGCATCGCAGCATCTCAGTATCTATTGAATCCCTGCCTTCCATCCCTGCGCATCAGCCCACCAAGAACATCAGCCACTACGCCCGCGCAAAAATCTGCACCCGATGCCGATTGCTCTCCGTAACGAACACACGCCCTTCGCCGTCCAGCTTAATGGAAGTGGGCGCCCAGAAGAACTTCTCGATGTGCGAAGATTCCTCGTGCGGGTCGTCGTTGAAGAACTCGATGTCCGGCTCCAAGTTCGCGCCCGCACGCGCCGCCGCCTCTTCGATGTTTATCGCAAGGAAGGCGTCCGCCCACTTCGAGTCTGTCGCTTCGCCGCGGATGTTCTGCACGAAATTGCCTTCGCTGTCGAGCACCTGCACGCGCTCGTTGCCCCAGTCCGCGACATAGATATTGCCGTCGCCGTCTACCGAAACGCTGGCAGGCCTGTGGAACTGGCCGTCGCCGCGCCCGGATTCGCCGAATGCTGCGATGAACTCGCCGTCTGCCGAGAATTTCTGCACGCGGTCGTTGCGCCAGTCCGCGATGTATATGTAGCCTGCCCCGTCGATGGCGATGCCCCACGGCAGGTTGAACTGCCCGTCGCCGTCGCCCTGTGAGCCGAAGCTGCTCAGGAACTGCCCGCCGGCGGTGAACTGCTGTACGCGGTTGTTATGATGGTCAACGACATAGACATTGTCGTCCGCATCAACCGCCAGCCCAGAGGGTCCGTCCAATTCGCCGTCCGCAGAACCTGCTGTGCCCCAACTAGGCAGCGGATTGCCCGCGGAGTCGAAGCGCGCGATTCGGTTGAGGTACTCGCAGGCTACATAAGTATTACCCGCGCTGTCTCGCGCAATCGCCGTGGGCCAGACGAACTCGCCGTCGCCCTCGCCATACTGTCCGAATGTCGTGTAGTAGTTGCTATCGGCGTCATATATGGTAACGCGCAAGCCGCGATTGTCGCCATCGAGCGATCGGCTCACCGTATAGACCTTGCCGTCGCCATCGAAGGTTGTGTCCACCGGATAGTAGAACCCGCGCCCTTCCATGGTCGAAAGCCCGATGGAATGGCTGTACTTCAGGAAGTCCGTCTTCTGTGCAGTAGTCATCGTAGCACCTCGCCGTTCAGCGCTGTCTAATGTAGTCTCAATGCCAAATCTGACGCAATTGCGCCAATCCCAATTCAATCTAAGGACGCCTCCCAAATGCGCGTCATATTCAGCACAAAGCCGGGCAATTCGGGAGCGCCGGAAATCTCGGTTGGCTCGTCCAAAATCTCGACTTCCGCGCCCGGTCGATAGACATGAACACGCGGCGGCGATGACACCGGGTCTATGAGCCAGCCAAGCCGAGCGCCGTTGTCCATATATTCCTGCATCTTGGCTTGGAGCGCACTGAGGCTGTCGGATGTAGAGCGCAGTTCGATAACGAAGTCGGGGCAGATGTGGATGTAGCCGTCTTTCTCTTCCGGTTTCAGCGCATCCAAGCGCGACTGCAGAACCCACGCAGCATCAGGGGAGCGCATCGCGCCATTCGGAAGGCGGAATCCTGTGGATGAGTCGAAGTATTTTCCTCTACCATCCCGCCTTCCCCAAACTGTCAGGTCGGCGCTGATTTCAGAGTTGCGTAAGCCTGTATAGCCGTGTGTTGGTGGCATAACGACGATTTCACCTTCCTCTGTGCGCTCGATACGCAACTCAGGGTTGAGCGCGCTGAACCTGGCGATAGCCTCGTCGTCCATGTATTCAAGCGGTTTGAATTTTACCCAGACGGGTTCGTGTTCGACTACCGTCTGCTGCGGGCGGATGGCTGTCTGCGTCATATCGTCCACCGATTACTGAGGTATAGCAATTGAAGTGTTTGGCACCATCTTCGTGCTTGGCAATTCGCACGAATGCGGGAATGTGGAAATGCGGAAATGCGGATACGGCTGTCCCATCGCAAATCCGGTTGCAGGACAGCCGTATCGTTGCCGATGCTATGCGCGCTGGAATTCGTGGCACGCGCCGATCATCTGGAACATCTGCGCGATGTGCTCTTCTGCGGCATCGCTCACATTGTCCGCGTCCACCGACAGGTCTCCGCGCTTGGCGGCGAATGTCTCCAGCGCCTCGCGCGTGTCGTCGGAGACGGCGACCACGCCCATCGCGTCTAGGCATGCGTCCACCAGCCGCGCCGACGATATGACTCCGTCGCTCTCGGACGCGACACGGCTTATCATCGCTCCGACGCCCGGCTTGTTCACATCGCCGAGCTGCGCGGTGGCGAAGTTTAGCCGCTCGACAAGCGTGCCGGTGTCGATCCACTCCATGCCTTGGTGCCAGCCTTCAACGCTGGGCGGATTGTTCAGCGTCTGCCCCATGTAGTTCATCTGCATCGCACGGTCGAGTATTTCGCGGCGCGGTCTGTTGGCGAACTCGCCCGTCAGCCGCAGCGTGCTGGCGACCAACTCCGCCGGACTCTTGACGCGGATGAAGCGGATGTCCTCGTCGTCCTTGAAGAAGTCCGATGTGAACAGTGTATCCAGCATCGCGGAGATTTCGTAGCCGCTGTCGAAATATGCGTCCATCAGAGTCTGAATGGCGGCTTCGTCGCGCGGCGGCGAGTAGGGCCATGCGGGGACGGGCGGCTCTTCCGCCACAAAGAAATCGTACAGATGGCGTGAGATGAAGCGCGCTGTCGCCTCTTGCTGGCAGATAATGTCGATGATGTCTTCGCCGTTGAAGTTGCCCGTCTGCCCTAGGAAGGTCTTCTCGCCTTCGTCGTGGTCTTCGGGCTTGTATTCGAAGTGCCATGCGATTCTGCCGTATGGCCAGATGGAATCTCGCTCGCCGCGTAGCGCCATATACTCGGTGTTGCCCAGCGTCCAGCCGGTGAAGGCGCGCGACGCTTCCTTGATGTCTTCCTCCGAGTAGTTGCCCACGCCCATGCTGAACAACTCCAGCAACTCGCGGCCGTAGTTCTCGTTGATGGCTCCCTTGTGATTGTCGTGGTTGTCCAGCCAGACAATCATCGCCGGGTCGCGCGATAACTCGGTGAGCAGCGTCTTGAAGTTGCTCATGCCGTACCTGCGGAACATGCGGATCTGGTCGCTAAGCACCTTGCCCTGTGTGATTTTCGGGTAGCCGGTGGCGAAGACGGAGTGCCAGAAGAGCGCCATCTTTTCGACGAGCGGCGCCTTCGTGGATATCATCTTATACAGCCAGTAGGCGCCGGGGTTAATCTGCCCCATCATTCCGGACTGCTCGTGATGGTAGCGCCTGATGATGTCGTCCGGCATCGCGGAATTGTCGCTTGGGTTAATCAACGCGGCGACAACCGCGTCGTAGCCCTGCGCTTCTAGCGCGTCCAGTTCGTCTCGCGTTGCGCCAAATCCGGCGCGGCGCATGAGGTGTGCTATCTGTTCGACTGCCTGCGTTGTCTCAACGACCATAATGCCCTCCTCTCGGACTTTACTTATGTAGCGGTTTGAAAGCGTAAGAAAATTGGTTGAAAACCCACAAGGTACACCTTTGGACTTTGCGCGCAGTATAGCACATGGTCTAGCCCTTTTGGGGATAATGCAGGCGCACACGGCGGGGTATTGCGGCTTTCAGTTTCCCTAAAGTGCTTTGTCCATTAGGAATATAGTTTAAGGATGTTTGGGAATACAGTTGAACAACCGTAATTGCGTCGTTAATCAGCCCCTTCCCACTAGGGGAAAGCCCAGTATGGCGCCGTGATGTGTCGCGTACATACCTATTATGCTTGACCATTGCGCGCCCTTGTCTCATCGGCTGATTAAGTACCATCCGATCGACCAACCTTGCCTCACGACCGCCCGTTTTACCTTATTGCGGATTGCAAGTATAATTCGCGCATTGACGGAGCTACCCATAGCCAAAAGGAGTCGACCGCATGCAGATCGGATTGTTATATGAGACGCAGCGTCCATTCTCGGGAACCGAAATCGACTGGAACAACCTGTACAAGGAAACTCTGGAGCAGTGCGAACTCGCCGACCAAGTGGGCTTCGATGCGCTCTGGTTCGTCGAGCACCACTTCCTGACCGGCTTCTCCGGCTCGCCCTGCCCGGAAGTGCTTTTCGGCGCGCTCAGCCAGATTACGAAGCAGATTCGCATCGGCTTTGGCGTGTCCATCCTGCCGCACGCGCATCCGGTCCGCATCGCGGAGCGCGTGGCAATGGTGGACCAACTCACCGACGGGCGCGTTGAGTTCGGGACTGGTCGCTCCAACGCCTACGAGCAGATGGGGCTTGGCGTGGACCCGCGCGACACACGCGATATGTGGAGCGAGTCCCTATCCATGCTGCCCAAGATATGGCAGTCTGACGAGTTCGAGTACGAGGGCAAGTTCTGGAATGTGCCTTCGCGCCGAGTGCTGCCGAAGACATTCCAAAAGCCGCACCCGCGAATGTATCTCGCCTGCACGTCCGAGGACAGCTTCCGCCTCGCCGCACAGAAGGGCATCGGCGTGCTGTCGTCCGCGTCGTACGCCGTGGAAGTGCTCAAGGACAAGGTGAATATCTACCGCGACGCGCTCAAGGACTCCGAGCCTGCGGGTGCGTTCGTCACGAACTTCTGGGGCAATAACGTGCATGGGTTCTGCGACAGCGACGACCAGTACGCGAAGGAACTCGCTGCCGAATCCATGAAGACCTTCTTCGGTCCCGACAAGCCGTACATCCAAGGGCGCATCGGCGCATACGAGCAGCTGCTGCAAGACTGGGGCGGCGTGCCGGACCATCTGCAAGCGGACTTCGGCCGCTGGCTGCGGCAGTCCGACGAAGAACACAAGGAACTCGCGTCTGAAGTGGGCATATCGTTAGACTCCGGCCCCGGCGCCGCGCGCGCAGCCCTCGCAGCGCTGGACGCGAATGTGCTTGCGGACAGGGGCGTAATCATCGCGGGCGACCCGGAAAGTTGCCTGAAGACCATCCGCATGTACGAAGAAATCGGCGTCGATCAGGTGCTGATGATAATGCAGACCGAGACCATCCCGCACGAAAAGGTGATGAGCTCCATCGAGATGTTCGGCAAGTATGTGATACCGGAGGCGCGAAAGGCGGAGGACAAGATAGAGGCGGTGATGGCGGCTGATTAGGGGGATGGGCGGCAGCCATAGAAATGCTGATAGTTCTCGCGGTCATAGCTTTCGCACTTGGCTACATCATTCCGGCGTGCATAGAGTTCTATGAGAGAACGCGTAGCGAGCCGGGCGCGGGCGAAGGCATGGTCTCCCCGTTCAGCGTGCGTTCGGACTGGTTCACCGCATTCAGCGCGATTACGGTAGGGTTGTCGTCGTTCTTGATTTATAGATGGAGCGATGGCAAAATACAAGCACTGGACAGGGAATTGGCGACTGCCGTCGTGTTAGCGGCGTCGGTGTCAGCTATTTTGTCATTCGCTCTTCTGAAATGGCTGGAAGGGGTGGTTACAGTGCTTGGATACATGTGGGACAACACGGTTGGCGCTCGTCGCAGACGCCTCGCCGCTCAGGAGAAAGCTGAGCTTGAATCTCAGACCAAATCCATATTGGAAGAGAAAAGTAGGGACAGGGCAATAGAGAAAAGCCTAAGTAAAGGTATAGAAGATAGTGTAGCTCGGGGCATAGAGGAAGGCATAGCGCGCGGCATAGAGAAGGGAATAGTCCTAAGCAGGGAGCAGGGCAGAGCCGAAGGACACGCCGAAAGGGATGCTGAAATCGAAATCCTGAAAGCACGCATCGCGGAACTGGAACGAGGACGGAACGGCGAGTAACGACCTGCCACGCTCGATAAACCGAGAACCCGCCAAACGCTGGCGGGTTTTCACATGCATAAACCTGAATGGAGGAAAAGAAAATGCCCAAGTTCGTGTTCCTGCCCCCACAGGACGATGACAGGCGAATGTTCGCCGCCCGACTCGCGGACACCGAAGCCGATTGGGAGGTCGCCTCGCCGGAGACGGACGAAGAGGCGATGGAGGCGATACGCGACGCCGATGGCGTGTATGGCTGGGTCTCGCCCGACGCGCTGAAGGTCGCCGAGAAGCTGAGCTGGGTGCAGAACCCTGACGCTGGCCCCTTCTACGGCTACTACTATCCGGAACTGATAGAGCATCCGTTAACGATATGCAACCCTCGTGGCATATACTTCGACCACATATCGCACCATATACTGATGTTCCTGCTGGCGCTGTCGCGCGGGCTGCCCTGGTACATGGATGCTCAGCGGCGCAGAGAGTGGGACAAGGACGCGCGCAAGTCGCCGTACATCGACCTCGCCGGCGCAGTCGCGCTCATCAATGGCGTTGGCGGCATCGGGCACGAGACGGCGCGGCTATGCAACGAGTTTGGCATGGAGGTCATCGGCATCGAGCCGCGACGAGAGTTCGACCTGCCGTATGTCGAGTTCCATACGCCCGACGAGCTGGACGCCGTGCTGCCAAGAGCGGACTTCGTGATTACCACAGTGCCACACACGCCCGAAACCGAGTTCACCTTCAATGCCGCCCGCTTCAGCCTGATGAAGAGCACCGCCTACTTCATCAACATCGGGCGTGGCATGGTGTGTAAGATAGACGACCTCGCGGATGCCATCGAGAACGGCGTCATAGCAGGCGCGGGCTTGGATGTGTTCGAGCAAGAGCCGCTGCCCTCCGACCACAAGCTCTGGGGATTGCCGAACGTGTTAATGACGCCGCACGTCGCAGTCCGGGACGCCGGCAACATCCCCGAAAGGCGCTTCGAGATTATCCTCGACAACGCGCGCCGTTTCCTAGCCGGCGAAGGGTTGCAAAATGTAGTGGACAAGAGCAAGTGGTATTAGGCTCTGTGGATATTTCGACGATGGCTCTAATTTGTCATTTCGAGCGAAGCGAGAAATCCAGAGTCGAAAATAGGCTTGTATGCAACGATCCCTGCCTTCGCAGGGACAGGCTTTAGATTCCTCACTGCGTTCGGAATGACAAGGAAACTGCGTTCGGAATGACATGATAAGCGTATCTGGTCAAATGTCCACAGAACCTAGGTGACAGCGCCGCAAAGCAAGGGACCGTCCAAAGCATCGCTTCCTTGACACCGCCACGCCGCGTTGCTACCATCGGCGCGGGCTATTGAGAGTCACTGTCGGCAATCGCGGCTGCGCAATCACGTGGTAACCAAAATCGCCGACATCGCGCACAACAACGCCAATCACGCATTCTACGCAGGAGGCGGGTTCTTTATGCAGAGAGACATAAGCACGGCGCCATCGCTTGCTCGCGAGTCGGGCGAGGCTCTTATCGGTACGCGTAATCCGTCGCTGATGGATGCGCTGTTTCCTTCGTTAACGACCGTTCAGCGCGCGCTGTTGGCGCTGGCGGCGGTAGTCGTTCTCGCAATCTGCGGTAAGCTGCACTTCTACTTGCCCGACAACCCCGTGCCTATCACATTCCAGACGGCTGGCGTCCTGATGATGGGCGGCTTTCTCGGCTGGCGCTGGGGCTTGGGGGCAATCATTGTGTACTACCTGCTTGGCATGGTGGGCGCGCCGATGTTCGCCAATCCCGATCTGTCGTGGGACACCGCCAGAGGCTTGAGCTCGATCGCGGGCGTTACGGGCGGCTACCTCATCGGCTTCATCACGGCAGTGCCAATTATCGGCTTCATGTCCGAGCGCGGCTGGATTCGCGGCAAAGGGCTGTGGGCGATGCTGCTCGGCAACCTGTGGATATACGTCCCCGCGCTGATATGGCTGTCCATCTTCGACTTCGGCTGGCCCGCGCAAGGCGAGCTGTTCTCCGGCGCGGTGTACCCGTTCATCCCCGGCGATCTGGTCAAGCTCATGCTCTCGTCCATCGTCATCAGCGCAGGCTGGGCTGTTGCCGATCACCGCAACAGGTCGAGGGACTAAAGCCGGCAGGCAATGAGCAACGAAGCGGCATCATCCGGCGTCCTGCCCCTAGCCGATCTCACCGTAATCGAGGTTGCGGAATCTGTCGCAGGGGCGTTCTGCGGGCGCATGCTCGCGGCATTCGGCGCACGCGTCATCAAGGTCGAACGCCCGCCGCGCGGCAGCTGGACACGCTACGCGCAGCCACAATTGCCCGACTGCTATGCGCCCGAATCCGGCGCGCTGTTCCTGTATGACAACATGGGCAAGGAAAGCGTCTTGCTCGACTGGCAGAGCGCGGACGGCATGGCTGTGCTGCTCGATTTGGCGGCAAATGCCGATGTGCTGATAGACGACTGGCAGCCGCGCACACGCCAATCTCTGGGCATCGACGCGGCGACATTGCAGGCGCTCAACCCGCTGCTGGTCAACCTGTCGCTGACGCCATTCGGCTTGACCGGTCCATACGCCGACTGGCAATCCACGCCGATTGTCAGCCTTGCGCTCGGCGGCTACCTGTACCTGAGCGGCGAAGAGACCCGCGAGCCGCTGATGCTGCCCGGCTATCAGGCGCAGCGTCTGACCGCGCTCAAAGGCTACGCCGGCTTGATGCTCGCCCTGCTCGCGCGCGAAATCACGGGCAAGGGACAGCCCGTCGAAGTGTCGGAAATGGAGGCATTGGGCGCGCTGCACCAATTCACATTCGTCTCGCACGAGTACGACGGCATCATCCGCAAGCGGGCCGGCGTGCGGCTGGCAACGGGACGGCGCACCGGCGGGTACCCGATAACCACGCTGCCCTGCAAAGATGGCTATATCACATTCTCCGCGTCCGCCGCGCACCAGTGGGACTATGTTTGTGCCATGATAGGCCGCGAAGACTTGCTCATCGACCCGCGCTTCGCCGCATTCACAAGCCTCAAGGACGCCGCCGACGAGATCGACGAGATACTTCTCGAATGGTGCGCCGACAAGACGCGGCAGGAAATTGTCGAACTAGCGGCAGGTGTGTATTCCGTGCCGGCATCCCCCGTATTCGACCTGTCGGAAACACTGCAAGACAGCCAGTACAATTATCGCGGTCTGTTCGCCGAATTCGCTCATCCGCAAGGCGGCAGGCTGACATTCCCTCGCTTTCCCTTCCACATGAGCGCTACGCCACCGCAATTCAAGCCCGCGCCGTTGCTAGGGCAGCACAATCCGCCGAATACTGCGCCGCCCGCATCGCCGGCAAAGCCTACTCTCACGGACGACTCGCCGGACAATGCACCACCTGAATATACCGATGATTCGCCCGCGCAAAGTACGCTAAGCATGCCGTCCGACGCCGCCCGTCGGCACGGCAATTCTCCAATAGCGATGGCGCTGCAAGAGCGCATAGCACAGCGCGGCTTGCTGTCCGGAATTCGCGTGATAGACCTGACGCGCGTCTGGGCGGGCCCCCTGGTGGCGCGGATTCTGGGCGATTATGGCGCGCATGTGGTCAAGGTGTGGGATCCGCGTGTGCCTATCGACCGCACGCGCGGCGTGGACAATAAGCACAATCGCAACAAAGACAGTCTCGCGTTGCGTCTGGACTTGCCGGAGGGTAGGGACGCGTTCTTGGAACTCGCCGCCGTGTCCGACATCGTAATCGAGAGCTTCCGTCCGCATGTGATGCGTAACTTCCGGCTGGACTACGATTCACTGCGGCAGGTGCGGCCGGACATCATTCTCTGCTCCATATCCGGCTACGGCTCGGAAGGCGCGGCGGCGGAGTTCCCCGCGTACGGCACATCCGTCGAATCCATCACCGGCATCCCCAGCCTGATGGGCTACGATGGCGAAATGCCGATGACATCGGGCATCGCGTATCCGGACCCGGTCGCCGGGATGAACTCGGCTGCTGCTATAATGACTGCGCTGCGACACCGCACGGCAACAGGACAGGGGCAGTTCATCGACATCGCGCTTGCGGAAGGTCCCGTATGTCAGATAGGCGAGTTTATCGGCGCACATTCCCGCACCGGCGCACAACCGCCGCGCAAGGGCAACAAGCACCACAAGTACGCGCCGCACGGCGTTTACCCCTGCCGCGGTGATGACAGATGGCTTGCCATTGCCATAACATGCGAAGAGCAGTGGGCGGCGCTATGCGAAGTGATTGCCGATACCGACTTAGCGAACGACGCGCGCTTCCGTGATGAAGCGGCGCGCAAGGCTAACGAAGCCGCGCTGGACGACATCATAGCCGCGTGGACAAGCGCCCGCGATGCCGTAGAAGCGATGAACGCGCTTCAAGCGGCAGGCGTCCCGGCCGGCGCGGTGCATCGCAGCGTGGACATGCTCGCAGACCCGCACCTGAGAGCGCGTGACTTCTTCGTATCCTTGGACGAGCCGGACATAGGACGCAAAACATACCCGGGGCAGGCTATCATCACGGACGGGCTGCCCAAGCAAAACTGGCGACCATCCGCGCGTCTGGGAGCGCACAACGAATACATACTTGACGAATTATTGGGCAGCGAATAGTTGGCAATTGGCAGCAATTGCCAGCAACTAACAGCATACACAGGACTTGTTAGGGTGAATCCCTTCTACAATCTTGATAAACTGGCAGGTGCAATTTTCTTAACGAGGTGAAAGTGGGTTGGCAGATATACCAGTCGAATCACCGATAACCGGAGTCATAGTTGAAATAAGCGTGTCGGTCGGCGATACCGTCGAGTTCGGCGATGTGTTGGTCGTCATCGAATCCATGAAGATGGAGAACGAGATTCTTTCCGACTACGACGGCGTGGTCAAAGAGATTCGCGTTCGTAACAACCAGAACATATCGCAAGACGATGTGATGCTGATTCTCGAGGAGTGAGCGGGCAGTGTTCGGCAAAGTTCTCATTGCGAATCGGGGCGAGATTGCCTGTCGCATCATACAGACGTGCCGCAATATCGGCGTGAGCGCGGTCGCGGTCTATACATCTGCGGAAGGCATGCCGCTGCATGCCGAACTCGCGGACGAGGCATACGAACTGCCGGAGCGCGAGACGCCCGCCGGGTCGTACCTCGATGCCGAGGCGATTGTCGAGATTGCGCTCAAGAGCGGTGCGGACGCCATCCATCCCGGCTACGGCTTTCTGTCCGAATCATACGCGCTCACCAATCAGTGCGCGAAGCACGGCGTCGTCTTCATAGGTCCCCGACCGGAACTCGCGCGGCTGATGGCGGACAAGTGGCAGGCGCGCGAGAAGATGGACTCGCTCGGCGTGCCAGTGCTGCCCGGCGTCAATGTCAATGCGGCTGACTCGGCAAGCGTGGACGCCGGCGCCGCGGAGATAGGGTTTCCGCTGATGGTCAAGGCGAACGACGGCGGCGGCGGCATCGGCATGCAGATGGTGGAACACCCGGACCGGCTGCACGACGCAGTTCTACGCGCCAGCTCGACCGCACTCCGCGCTTTCGGCAGCGACCTAGTGTACTTCGAGAAGCTGGTCAAGCCTACACGACACATCGAAGTGCAAATTATCGCGGACGAACTCGGCAACACGCGCCATCTGTGGGAACGCGAATGCTCCGCGCAGCGCAGGCATCAAAAGGTCATCGAAGAAGCGCCCGCGCCTAGCCTGCCGCCGTCCGTGCGCCAATCGCTCGTGAGCTGGGCGGAAAACGCCGCCCGCGCCACAAACTATGCCGGCGCGGGCACATTTGAGTTCCTCGTGGACGATAGCTACTCGGCGTTCTTCCTCGAAGCGAACACGCGTCTTCAGGTAGAGCACGGCATCACGGAAGCGGTCACCGGCGTGGACATCGTGGAACAGCAGCTCCGCGCCGCAGCGGGTCTGCCGCTGTCCATCGAAAGCGATGTGCTGCTGAACGGCTACGCTGTCGAGTGCCGTATCTACGCCGAAGACCCGCGCACATTCATCCCCTGGCCCGGCACGCTCGAAACATTCCGCCTGCCCACCATGCCCGACCTGCGCATCGACAGCGGATTCCGCGAAGGCGATGTCGTAACGCCATACTTTGACCCGCTGCTCGCCAAGTTCATATCATGGGGCGACACTAGAGACGAAGCGATATGGCTAATGCAAGAGGCGCTTGACGCCACCGAAGTGCGCGGCGTGGCGACAAACATCGGCGCGCTCCATGTGGCGCTGGTGCACCCGGACTTCGTCGCCGGTCTGTACACCACCGACCTGATAGGCTCGCTCTCGCGGTACGGCGATGTGCTGCCCCGCTTGGGCTGGGGGTAACCTCCGTCAATTGTCATTCTCGGCGCAGCGCAGCGAAGATAGGGGCATGTCTCCGATTTCAAATTATTCACGTTGCCCGGTATGGCAGATAACTGAAAGGACTGAATATGCCAATCGACAAGAACCGCGATATGTGGAAGCCCGGCGAGCCGTGGGAGCAAGCCATCGATGACATGAAGTACGTGCGAAGTCTAGCCGCTGAGCTGGGGGGGACAGAGCGCGTGAAACGACAGCACAGCGGCGGACGCTACACCATCCGCGAGCGCATCGAGAAGATGGTTGACCCCGGAAGTTTCCTAGAAGCCGGTCCGATGGTTGGCGCAGCCGAGTTCGACGACGAAGGCAATATGGTCGAGTTCACGCCCGGCGCGTATGTGATGGGGCTTGGCGAGATTGACGGGCGCCCGGTCGCTATCGGCGGCGACGATTTCACCATATCCGGCGGCAGCCCGCACAATGTCCGCAAGCACTCGCGGCAGTTCACGCAGCCGCTCGCCACGCAGTACGGCATTCCGTACATCCAGCTCGTTGAAGGCGTCGGGCACAGCGCGAAGGCGGACGAGGCGGCAGGGCACATGGGCTTGCCCGGCGGCGACCTGTGGTGGAAGGGCGTAGAGCTTATGAAGCGCGTGCCGGTCGCGGCGGGCATTATGGGATCGGTCGCGGGAGCGCCGGCTGCGTTCGCGCTGATGTCGCACTTCACCGTCATGGTCAAAGAGCAGTCGCAGATATTCCCGTCCGGACCGCCCGTCGTGCGCCGCGCAATCGGCGAACAGATGGACAAAGAAGAACTCGGCGGCTACAAGCGACATGTTCACGAGAGCGGGCAGGTTGACAATGTAGCCGAGTCTGAAGAAGATGCCTTCAATCAGATAAAGAAGTTCATATCCTACCTGCCGAACACAACCAACGATGTAGCGCCGCGTGTGGAGACCGGCGACCCGCCGGACCGCCGTCCCGAAGAGCTGCTGAACATCATCCCACCCAACAGGCGTCGCGGATACGACCCGCGCAAATTGATAAAGCTGGTCGTGGACAACGGCGAGTTCTTCGAGATGCGCCGCCACTGGGCGAGTTCAATCATCACCGGATTCGCCCGGCTCGACGGCTACAGCGTGGGCATCATAGGCAGCGACCCGATGAAGCTCGCAGGCGCGATGGACGGCTGGGCGGCGGAAAAGTACGCGCACTTCGTTGACCTGTGCGACGCGTTCAACCTGCCGGTCGTCATATTCTTGGACATGCCCGGCTTCATGCTCGGCTCTCACGCGGAGCGAATCGCCACCATGCGACGCGGCATCCGCGCGCTAATAGCCAGCGCCGAGGCGAAAGTGCCGAAGATAGAGTTCAACATCCGCAAGGCGTATGGCGTGGCAGCGGACGCGGCGCACAGCCTAGGGCATCCAGATGGCTTGAACCTGCGCTTCGGCTGGCCCGCCGGCGAGTGGGGCGGCATACCCATTGAAGGTGGCGTGGCGGCTGCGTACCGCCGTGAAATCGAGAACGCGCCCGACCCGGAGGCACACCGCGCGATGATAGAAGAGCGCCTGCTGAAACTGCGCTCGCCCTTTCGCGCAGCCTACCGTGGGGATGTAGTGGACCTGATAGACCCGCGCGAGACACGCCGCCTGGCGTGCACGTTCGTCAAGCTCGCGCAGCCAATGCTGCACAAGCTGGCGCAGAGGGAGAAGCGGGCGGTGCGGCCGTAGGGGGCAAGAAACTTCTAGCTGTGAAGTTTGCTCAATGAGCAACAAGGGGACCGAAGCGATCCCCCTCTGGTTCGCAAAATCCGAAGTGTGTCAAGCAGTCTGCGTCTGTGCTAAGTTACTTTCGCGGACGAGAAGCAGGTACGGCGCTAGTGCTGCGCGCACTTGCTTGAGACGAGCGTCCTGATCCGATTCTTCGCCTGGGCCGAACATGATGTACTCTGTATAGCGACCTTCTAGCTCACCGTCCGGCTTCAGCAGCGCGTCCTTTATCGGCGACATTTCTCCTTCTACGCTCGCGCAAACGAAGTCTTGCCCCGTGTCGAGCGGCTTCAGCAGGTTGCCTAGGGTCTTTGCTGCCCCTAGTATCTCCACGCAGAGCAGGTCGCCGCTTTCTTCGCCCACTTCCAGGCGGACCCACGGATAAGCCTCCCACAATTCTGTAGGTTCGCCGTTGACCTGTCCTCGCCCCAGCGTGAAAGCGTCGGCTTCTTTGTCATAGGTTACTTGCAGTTTCATCCCGCGCCCATTTACCCATTTGCGTCTTGCGCCGCAGCTCACCAAGTTTAAGTGGGAAGATGCTGATAAATGCGATTGCGCTCCCCTCGACGGAGAATATCAGCGCAATATCGCGTTCACGACCTTTGAACGGCACTCTTTTTACGGCAACTGATGTATTTTCCTGTGTATCATAATAGTAGTTGTCTGCATCTCGCAACAACATTTCGCCGAAACCGTCAGGAAACTCCCGTTGCCGCATCCGAAGTCTGAAATGCGGACGGTATGTTATCTCGGAGTCATTCACATGTTGCCTCACAGTTTCGGCGTTCGATTATCTTATCCAAACGCCTCCGCCATCGCCTTCTTGTCCGTGCCTACGATTAGCCGTCCGTTGACCTGTATCAGCGGGCGGCGTATCAGGCGCGGCTCGTCCAGCATCAGGCGGACTAGTTCGCCCGCCGTCACCGTGTCGCGGTCAAGCCCCAGTTTGCGCGCCGACGGGCTGCGCCACGAAAACACATCTGCCGGGTCGGTGTCTCCCAGCAGACCGCGCAGTTCCGCCTCCGTGAACCCGTCCTTGAAGAAATCCCGCTCATCAAGCTCCGTCCCGTCCTGTGAAAGCGACGCCTTCACCTTGCGGCACGTGCTTCATCGCGCCCAAGTGTAGAATTGAACCTCTGCCATTGTTACGCCTCCGTTTCTCGTATAATTGTCTTCTCGGGTAGTTGGGGTGGGGGCAATAATGGACGCTCGCTATCGTTTCTGTCCAACTGTGCATCCTATATATAACTAGGTTGTGTGGACATTTCGTTTTCGCCTTGTCATTTCGAGCAAAGCGAGAAATCTACGGTCGAAAACAGGCTTGCATGCAACGATTTTAGATTCTTCACTCCGCTGCGCTGCGTTCAGAATGACAAGAATAGAGTTGCTTTTCAAGTATAAAACGCTTCATTCACCAAATGTCCACAGAGCCTAGATATAACTAGAAGTCAGACCGTAAGGATGTAACGTGCCACTAACCTCACGAATAATACCAATCATCGTTCTAATTGCTGCGCTCGCAACGGCGCTAATCACGATAGCCGCCTGCGCCGCCGAGCCAACGCCCGCGCCTATATCACCGCCGGTCGAAACGCCCGCAGCGCAATCGCCCGTCGCCGAATTAGCAACGCCTAGCCCAACTTCGACGCCACCATCAGCAGTGACTACGCCAACTGCCGTATCCACATCCGAGCCTACGCCGATACCATACGACTCCGGCAGCGCGATGTACAAGGTGTTTCCGGGCTTTGGGATGACCAGTGCTCGCACCTACGACGCGCTCGAAGAAGTGAGGCTCAACGGCGACAAGTCGATGGTGCCGGTGCTTATCGAATCCATGCGCTACCAGTCCACGCTGAACGCGCGCGAAGCGTCGGCCGAAGTCTTGCGTGAATTGACCGGCGAGCAGTACGGCGGCGAAGATTGGAAGCAGTGGATGGAATGGCTAGGCAGGAACAGCGCAGACTACCCGCCGCCGGATGACTACCTGGCTTGGAAGATAGACATCCTGTACCAGATATACCCGCAATTCGCGCGCTTCCTCCGACCTGCGCTTGATGGGCAGATTTCAGTTGACCCAACCGAGATTGTCTGGGGCGGCGTGATTACGGACGGCATACCGGACATCTACGCGCCGAAGCTGCTGACTGCGGAGGCGGCGGACTATCTGCGAGACGACGACAGGGTGTTCGGCGTGTCCATCAACGGCGACACACGCGCCTACCCGCTGCGTATCATCAACGGGCACGAAATGGTGAACGACACCGTCGGCGGCGAGCCAATCTCGCTGGCGTGGTGAACGCTGTGCAATAGCGGGATCGTGTATTCCGCGAAGGTAAACGGCGAACCGACCACATTCGGCACATCCGGCTTGCTCTACCGCAGCAACAAGGTGATGTACGACCGCCAAACCGATACGCTCTGGAGCCAACTTCTCGGCGTGCCGATAGTAGGCGAACTGGTAGGCAGCGGCGCCAAATTGGACTACTTCCCCGTCGCGCTCACCACTTGGGGCGAATGGCGCGCCGAGCATCCGGACACTAAAGTGCTGTCGCGCGAAACCGGCTACTACGCGCCGCGTATGTACGAAAGCGAGGACGACAGCCGCTCCATATACCACGCCTACCGAGCGGACCCGGAGACGATGTTCCCGATATGGAATCGCGACGAACGCCTTGCTCCCAAGCGGCTTGTTCTGGGCGTGTCCGTAGGTGAAGAGCGCAAGGCATATTCCATAGACGCACTGCAGCAAGCGCGTGTGGTCAATGACAGCGTTGGTGGCGTGGATATGGTCATCGTGGGGTCATCGCTGTCATCGGACGCGCTCGCATTCCGCACGGAAGGCATGCAGTTCACGCTGCCGGACAACGCGCCCGACAGCTTGCCCACCACGCTAATCGACGACACCGGCGCCATCTGGCAAATCAACCGCGACTCGCTATCGATGCACGACGACCCAACCCGCACACTGCCGCTGCATCCGGCAAACATATCCTTCTGGTTCGGCTGGTACATTACGTACCCGGATACGCTATTATGGCAATGAGATTTGCCGGTATATCGGTATTTCAGTATGTCGGTGTGTCGGTATGCTGACGTATCAGTCTCTTCAACATAGAACAAACATCGGCGAAATCAGATACACTGACGAGCAGAGCAACCATCAGCATTTTCAAGACCTCGCCGGAGGTAATACATGAACACCAACGAGACAGACCGGACGCACGAAGCAGAGGAATCACCCGAGCCACACCCCAGAGTAGAGCAAATCATGACCGTCCTGCGGCAGAGATATGGCGACCGGCTCAGCGAGGACGAGTTCGATGAAGTGGGCGAGGCGGCGAAGGCGATAGTGCAGGCGTCCGAGGATATGCGAGCCGTTGAGCTTGGGCATGGCGATTTGCCGTTCAGCGTGCCGCCGTATCGCAAGGACTAGGTTGTGTGGGCATTTGCGTCATTACCGTGAAAACGGGAATCCGGAGCCGTAAGATTGAGCCGAATTCGTGCCATTAATGCTATCTGCAAACCACTGGATTCCTGCTTCCGCAGGAATGACGGACTGAAATGTCCACAGAACCTAACAGAGTAGCCAAGACAAAAGGACACCACTATGACAACCCCCATATTCATGCCTATACGGGAACTTGCGGAACTTGTGCGCACGCGACAGGTGTCGCCCCTGGAACTTGCCGAGACATTCGTCGCCCGGCTGGAGAGCATTGGGCATCGCTACAATGCCGTCGTCACGGTTACGGCGGAGCGCGCGATGGAGCAGGCGCGCCGCGCCGAAAGCGAGATTGCCGCCGGCGAGTACAAGGGCGCATTGCACGGCATACCATACGGCGCTAAGGACTTGCTCGCCACATCCGGCGGCATCCCGACGACTTGGGGCGCCGCGCCGTTCCGCGAGCAGACCTTCGATTATGACGCTGCGGTCGTGCGCAAACTCGAAGCGGCGGGGGCGACACTCGCGGCGAAGCTGGCGATGGTCGAAATCGCGGGCGGTATGGGCTATCGGCAGCCAAACGCATCGTTCACCGGTCCCGGAATGACGCCCTGGGGCAGCGAAGGTAACGAAGCATGGTCGGGCGGATCGTCGAGCGGCTCCGGCGCGGCGGTGGCGGCGGGACTCGTGCCGTTCGCAATCGGCTCCGAAACTTGGGGATCGATACTATCCCCCGCGAACAACTGCGGTCTGGCAGGGCTGCGTCCAACATACGGGCGTGTCAGCAGGCAGGGCGCGATGGTGCTTTCGTGGACGCTGGACAAGCTCGGTCCCTTGTGCCTGACCGCGGATGACTGCGGCTTGGTGCTTGATGCGATTGCAGGCGCGGACACTGACGACCCATCCACGACCGATATGCCGTATCGCTACGATATCCACGCATCGGTCGGGCAGCGGTTCAAGCTCGCGGTGCTGAAGAATGTGACCGAGGGCAGGCAAGAAGTCGTCGTGGCGAATTTCGAGCGCGCGCTTGGCACGCTGGCGGATGTGGCGGACATTGAAGAGATAGAGTTCCCCGACTTGCCATACGAAGCGGCAACACGCACGATTCTGAACGCGGAATCGGCGAGCGTGTTCGAGGACTTTATCGAGAGCGGCGCTGTCGCAGGGTTGACCGCGCCGGAGTGCCATCATCCGCACGCGCGCCTGATGATTCCGGCGCAAGACTACATCCGCGCGCTGCGAATTCGCGGCAAGATAGCGCGCGTTGCAGACGAAGCGATGAAGGGCTACGACGCGCTGGTAGCGCCGACCGGCACGAACACCGCGCCGCCCATAGACCAGGACTTCCGCGGTGTCGTGGCTGGCACGGCGCGCGACACGATGGGCGCGGTGGGCAACAGCGCGGGCTTGCCTTCGATAAGCGTGCCGAGCGGCTTCTCGGACGAAGGGCTGCCCACGGGCATACAGTTCATGGGACGCGCGTATGACGAAAACCGCATCCTGGCAGTGGCGCGGGCGTACCAGTCGCTGACCGACTGGCACACACGGCATCCGGAGGGGCTATAGCCTAGTCGTACAGTACGGTATAGGCTTAGTTTGTTCTTATCTACCCAATTTTTCGGCGTCCGCGAGTATCTGATATTTGGGATTCCCCTCGGATATTGGGTAGCGTCCATACGCTCTGCCGCTTCCGATGAGCATGTCGTGGAATTCGCGTCGCACCCTCGGACTGCACGACGCAAGCGCCTGTGTTATGCCTTCTATAGTTTTGTCGGCGGCGCGCTGCATTATTAGGTTTGTGCTCCGCTGTCGGATGTTGGGCACCGCCTGATTTACCGCATCGGCGTCCGGCGAGAATCGCTTGAGAGAACTCTGGCATTCCCTTTCAGTAATGATCAATGAGTTCAGGTCTCTATGTGTTCGTATCTTGGCTACACAGGTTTCTACGCCTAGCTTGAACAGCCTTTGAATCTTGTCTTTGTTCGTGTCATGAGTTAAATCGACTTGGATGACCCTAATAGGGCGATGCTCCCAGTTGTAGATTGCGATATCCGGTACCATACCTCCTACATGGGTCAAGGCATCGGGGATGTCCACGCGCGCCATACCTGCTTTTAAGTTGCCGGACAACTTGCCCGTTTTAGTTCGCAGGTAAACTGGCGAAGAACCATCCGAATGCAGCGCTTCCCATATAATGGCTACGGCGTATTCATGTAGATATGATACCTTTTGCTCCGGGGTTCCAAGATTCATTCTCCATATAGTGTTGTCCATCACTCAACCTTTTAATTGCCGATGAGAAGACTTCACAAGTCCCTTCTCATAACATCAGTTGGCTGCATTAAGCAACCATCACCTAATCCCCTCGCAGGTGAGAGAGGATTGCTTGGGCTACCAAGTTGGCGCGTAGTCGTCGTAGCCGTTATTCGTAAGACGCTGCTGGTTTGTGCCGTCCCCGTCCATCATCACAATCTCGCCGTCGCCATCATGATATGACACAAATGCGATGCGCTTGCCGTCTCGCGACCAGACCGGCTGGTCGTCGCGCACGCTGTTGTGCGTAAGCCGATTGACCTCGCCATCGCGTACATCCACGACATAAATCTCCGGGTTGCCGTCGCGCTCGCTGACGAACGCCAACTTCCTGCCGTTCGGTGACCACGATATGTCATATTCTGTGCTGCTGCTCTCGGTGAGGCGCTTCAATTCGGTTGCATCGGAGTTCATCACATAAATCTCCGGATTGCCGTCGCGCTCGGAAATGAACGCAATCTTGTGCGAGTTCGGCGACCACACCGGCATATAGTCGTTCTGGTCGGTAAGCCGCACCTCGTTCACACCGTCGGGATTGCGGATGTAAATGCCTTGCCCGGCACCGCCGCGCACCGTGAACACAACGCTAGAGCCATCATAAGACCAGCCTCCAACTTCGTGCGCGACTATCATTGTCAGTGCCATCGTCGTCGAACCGTCATAGCCCGAGACATGCGTTGTCGGATCCCCGCCGTTCTGCACCAAGTACGCGAGACGCTCACTTGTGGGCGCCCAGCGATGGTCGCGGTGTCCGCCGTCAAACTCACTGACGGAGGTTCGGTTCGCACTCTCCCCGTTCAGCGTTATCACCTGCAGCACATTATGCTCGTCGTCGCCCGACAAGAACGCAAGCCGAGAACCGTCAGGCGACAGCGCAGGGGCGTACTCGTTGCTGGAGCTCTTCGTCAGGTTGACAAGCTCCGCCTTCTCCGGGTCGAGTGAGAATATCTCCTGATTGCCATCTATGTTGGATGTAAACACGATGGGATTACCCTCGGACGAGCAAGCAAGAGACGCCAACAGCAGCAGCGCCATAATGGGTATGATGAGTATTCGCATGAGCAAGCTCCTTCCACTTGTGCCTGATATGCTCCATTTAGGACAACACAGGCGCAGGCAATCCATCAAGCGAAGTTTGGTATATTTTTGACAACGTTTAGCATTCTTGGCGAACTTGGTTTAGCATTTCTGACGAACATGCGATACAATGCGATGTTCGCTTTATGGGGATTCTATGTCGGGATACCATGAGGTGGGTATAAGCCTGTCCAAACCTGTATATCCGAATAGACCTAGCTAATCGCAATCCATTCACTTGACGCATGGGGGAGTCTCGCCTAGTATTCTGATGATGTACATAGATATTCATACACACTCGGTCGCGTCGGACGACTCTCGGGCGTCCGTCGAGCAATATGTCAAATGGATCAACGTTCTGCGGCGCAAGGGGCACCGCATAGACGGATTCGTGCTCACCGAACACCGCAAGTTCGACCACGAAATAGATTACAGCCAACTTGCAGCGGACAACGACGTGCTCATCCTGAAGGGCGCGGAACTGGACACGAACTGCGGGCATTTCTTGGTGTTTGGCGTAACTGAAGAGATGACGACTCGCCTAGATTTCGGCGATGTGCATCTCGATGCGCCCACGCTGGTGCGAGTTGCCGACGAGTGCGGCGGGATAGCGTATCCGGCGCATCCGGGCCGCTATGGCATCGGCTACTGCGAGTATGTCAAGGATGTGCCCGGCTTCGAGAATGTGAAAATCGTCGAAAAGCTCAACTCCGGCAACCGCTCAGGCGAGCAGGAACGGGCGGATGCGCTCATCGCCGAATACGGCTATATGGGCACCGGTGGCAGCGACGCGCATGTCGTCAGCGCCATCGGTAAATGCATGACGCAGTTCTACGGCGATGTCCAATGCATTGACGACATAGTAAACCTGCTGAAAGACGGCAAATTCCGCGCCGTCCACCTAGAAGAAACGATAGGGAAATGAAGCCCTAGGGTATATATGTCCCTTCCCCTTCAGGGGGAAGGTTAGGATGGTGGCAAAAGTCCCCATCCCTCTACAACGCGCGAAAACCGCAAGTCAATCACAGCAACAACGACGGCGCCACCATGCGCGGAGAGCGATATGACCACAGACGCAGGCATCGACTACGACAGAAGTCTCCTCGGAAAAGAGTTCCCCATTGGCACATTCGAGGTCAGCCGCGAGATGATTCTGGAGTTCTCGCAGGCGACCGGCGAGACGAACCCGATATATTCCGATGAGGCGCGCGCCGCCGAGTCCGAGTACGGCGACATCATTGCGCCTCCGACTTTCTGCAATCTGTTCGTCAACGGCGGCGAAAAGCCAGACATCAAGCTGGAATATGGCGACACGGGCTTCTTCGCGGGGCAGGCTATCGAAATCGTCGCGCCAATCCGCCCGGGCGATACGGTCGAAGTTACTTCACGGCTGAAGCAGGTGTACTCAAAGACCGGGCGCTCCGGCAAGATGGTCTTCGCCGTCTGGGAGACGCGCTTCGACAATCAGGACGGCGAAACGGTAGCGCGCGTTGACGAATCGTATGTGCGGCGCAACAGCGGTCGCGCGGGCTAACGAACGGTATTGTCCGCAATTGTCCGTCATACGGGCGCGCCGCGCGGCATTGATGATAGGCATGCGCCGCGCAAGCTCGCTTGAAAGCGGCTTGTCAGGCTTGTCAGAAGGTAGATTTAATATGAGCGAACTGTATTTTGAAGATGTAGATTTCGGTGACGACATCGGTCCCATTGAGCGGGTCGTTGACGTGGAGCAGGTGCGGCGGTTTCTTTCCGTGCGCGGTGAAACGCCCGTTGACAGCCGCTTCACCAGCGACGAATACGCGCAAGCGGAAGGGCTGGACGGCGCAATCGTACCCGGCGCGATGAACATCACCATTCTGTCGCAGCTGCTGACGGGCTGGGCGGACACGGTGCGCCTGAAGAAATTGGATGTGGTGTTCCGTGGCATGGTCCCGCACAACAAGCCGATAACCCTGAGCGGCATCGTCACGGACAAGGACATCGTGGACGGCGAGCCGCGCCTAGAGTGCGATGTGTTCATGATGAGCGAAGAAGGCATGCGCCTCGTCATGGGCAACGCCATATTAACCTTGCCCCAGCGCGAGGAATAGCCGCGCAACTGCTCGCCCGACCTACACATTGTGTAGCCTGTTAGTTGATGCCCTTTATGGGGGAAGTCTGGGCAGGGGCTTTCGGTTATTATATTCCTCCGCTATGTCATTTCGAGCGAAGCGAGAAATCTAAAATTGCTGACTATGGGCTGCCTTATTTTCACACAGCGATTTTAGACCCTTCACTTCGTTCAGGGTGACAACCGAAAGACCTTGGAAGTTTGAGGATGGGCTAGTGCTCCATCGTGCCGCCCCCATCCATGTTGATGGACTGCCCGTGAATCCACGACGCGGCTGTCGTGCATAGATACGCGACGAACGCGCCCACTTCGTCGTCCGTGCCGGTCCTGCGGATGGGCAGGTTGTCGGCGATAGCCTGCCACGCATCGCCTCTGCCCACATCGTCCACGCGCGAAGTGTCCACCGCGCCAGGGCAGACGCAGTTCACATTGATGTTGTGTCGCCCGAGTTCCTGCGCCAGCGATTGCGTCATCCCCACCTGCGCGAAGCACGCCGCAGTATATGCCAGATTATTCGCGCTGCCCGTCTTGCCCGACCCGGACGATATGTTGACAATCTTGCCCCCGCCCTGCGCCATCATGTGCGGGATAACCGCCTTGCTGCACAGGTATGTGCCGGTAATCTTCACATCAAGCACGCGTTGGAATATGTCCTGCGGGACATCCGCGATAGGCACACGGTCCGGGCCACGCGCGTAGGCGGCATTGTTCACCAGAATGTCGATTCTGCCGAACTCGTCGATGGTGCGCTCTACCATCCGCTCAACGCTGGCGGCGTCCGAGACATCCACGACCAACGGCAGCGCGCGCCTGCCTTCGCCGCGAACCTGCGCCGCCGTGCTCTCTATGTCGCGCCAGCCGACCGCCTTTTCGTCGTCCGGGTAGCGGTCTGGACTGCGTCCCGTGCCGGTAACCACGACATCCGCGCCAAGCCGCGCAAACGCCACCGCCGCGCCCCTGCCAATCCCGCGCAGCCTGCCCGCGCCGGTTACGATTGCCACTTTGCCGTCGAGTTCGGGCATGGCTGTTGACTCCTGCAACTAGGTTATGTGGACATTTCGCCAATGGCTTCAGTTTCGTTCGTCATTTCGAGCGAAAGCGAGAAATCTAGCAATCTAATTTAGCGAAAGCGAGAAATCTAAAGTTGCAAATTGGCTCATATACATCGATTTTAGATTCCGAACGCAGTGAAGAATGAGAGATTAAGAGGATTTTTCAAGATAATTACACCCATTATTCAAATCCCCACAGAGCCTAGGCTAAATCGTCAACCAACTCTGTAAACCTTACTCATTCTTACGAAAACTACAAGAGTAAGCACGATTGGGAGAGGAAACTTTGCCAGAAATAATAACACGCCTAAACTCCTCGATTCAGGGATAACTTCAAGCAGATCATACCAACCTGTAGCAGCTGGCAGCACGACGAGGAAGCTAAACATATTCGAGATGACCATCTCGAATATAGCGTAAATGACGAGGAACACTAGCGCAAACGCGCTCCACCTGCGATAGCGCTTCTCGCAGATGTACGCCAGTACGCGCCGCAAGCCCTCTTCGCATTCGGCGGTTTCGCTTGTGGGCAATTGCGGGGTGGTGGCTGGAGAATTAGAGTCTTCGGAGGATGTCGTCATACTATCTGGTTCTTTCCGATGAGGCGCGCGAGAATGCGAAGCGCAGCGTCATGATATTCCGCCCCCGCATGGCTGGCGCACGCTTCCGATAGCAACACCGGGCGAAAACCGTTCTGGAACAGGTCTATGGCGCATTGCGTTACGCAGGCGTCCGTGTCGATGCCGCAGATTGCCACCTCTTCGATGCCCTTGCCGCGCAGCTCCTCGACGAATGCGGGTGTGACGCAGGTGTAAACATTCTTGTCGATGACCTGTACACCATCGACCGGCTCAAAGGCGAGCGGCACATCGCCGGAATTGGCGTAGAATCTGTGCCAGTCCAGCAGTTTGTGGTATGGAGAACCCTCCGCGTTGACGAAGCGCGTGGCATAGACATGCGCGTACTGCGATTGCAGCGCCACGACCTTGGGCAAGATGTGCCGCGTAGCGTCGTTGACGAATCCAACCTGAACATCGACTATCAGCAGCGCGCAGTGAGGGTTCTCCATTTCAGTGCTTCCGTCTAGGCTGTGCGAAAATCATCCGGTCATTCTCGCGTCCTCTCCACTCGTCATTCCTGCGAAATCAGAGCCTGCCCCTGTGCAAACAGGGGAATCCGGCGCCATCAACGGGTGTGATTGGCAGAATTAGGTGAGACCGGCATCTCTTACCGTTTTCACGGAAATGACGGAATAGAGTCTAATGCTCCATCACGGAGCCGCCGTTGATGTTTATGGACTGCCCGTGAATCCAGGATGCGGCGTTGGAGCAGAGGTACGCGACGAAATCGCCCACCTCGTCGTCCGTGCCGTTCCTGCCAATAGGCGTGGTATTCGCCATCTCGACCCAGCGCGTCTCGCGGTCAATGTCGTCCATGCGGTGCGTGTCCACCGCGCCGGGGCAAACGCAGTTGACATTTATGCCATACTGTCCGAGTTCGCGCGCCATAGATTGCGTCATGCCCACAAGCGCGAAGTTTGATGCGTTGTAGGCGAGCGTGTTGGCGCTGCCACGCTTGCCCGCCGTGGACGATATATTGACAATCTTGCCGCCGCCCGCATCTATCATGTGCGGTATCGCAGCCTTGGTGCAAAGATAAGTGCCGGTAATCTTAATGTCCACCACGCGCTGGAAAATATCCTGCGGCAGATCGAGAATCGGCACGCGGTCCGGACCTCGCGCGAAGGCGGCGTTGTTGATGAGAACATCCAGCCTGCCGAACTCTTCGACAGTGCGATCGATCATCATCTGCACATCGTCCGCGCTGGAAACATCGACCGTCAGCGTAAGCGCGCGCGTACCCTGCTCGCGAACCTGGTCTGCCGTGCTCTCCACATCGCGCCAGCCCACAGCCTTCTCGTCGTCCGGATAGCGGTCAGGGCTGCGTCCCGTGCCGGTAACGACCACATCGGCGCCCATTCGCGCCAGTTCCACCGCTGCCGCCCTGCCAATACCGCGCAGTCGCCCTGCGCCGGTTACGATTGCCACTTTTCCGTCAAGGTCTCCCATTAATCCAGTCCTTTCTAATCCTAGTCATCCTGTATTTCGATGTAAGGTAGTTGTTATCTGCGTTCAGGCAAGATTATGCCGCAGCCAATCTACTAGAAGGTCGTCGAGCGCGTCTTTACACTCGACCAGCCCGTGCTCTGCGCCCGGGATAATCACCATCTCCTTCGGCTCATTCGCCCATTCGTATATCTGCTCGGAGCAGCTCGGCGGCAGGCGAGTGTCCGCGCCGCCGTGCGCCAGCAGCAACGGTCTCGGCGATACCGCGCCGGCATTTGAAGCGCCATAAGTCTGCGGCGAGAGCGACACTACCGCCTTTACAAGCGGGCTGAACGGCGCTGCCGCGATGACCACCGCGCCGCCAAACGAATGCCCGACAAGCGCAACCTCGGAATGCCCCGTCGCGCTGAGGAAGGACAAGCCTGCCATCGTGTCCAACACGCACTCCGCAAGCACATTCGGCAGACGATAGTCGATGCGGATGGATGTCATCTCATACTTCAGGTCTTCCGAGAGCCGTGCGTATATTCCTTCCGCCGGTCCATCGAAGCCGCCGCGCGCTCCCCAGACATAGACAACCGCCTTCGTCGTGCGGTATTCCGGGTCCGGGTTGCTGTGTACGATGGTGTGAATGTCGCCGCGCGTCGTGTGCAGCAGGACGCCGTTGCCGGGCTGATCCTCGTGCGGAACCCATCGGCTGACATCTTCTATCTGTATCGTCAGGTCGTCGTTATCTTGCGTCATCAGTTGTCAGTCATCAATTGTCAGTTTGATCGGCAATTTTCGTGGATTCCTGCTCCCTGCCTTCGCAGGGACATGCTTCGTAGGAATAACGGAATAGAATGTTCTAGTCGTTGCCCGCTGCGGCTGCGGCAGGCGTGGAAGGCCTTTGCGTTTCCGAGTACGGCTTGTGGAAGAACGCGATAATGCCGCCCGTCAGCATCGTCATAACGACGAGCATCGCCGCAGTCTGGAAGCCTTCCAAGTAGAAGGGTCCAACCTGCTCGGGGGACAGCAGCGCGATGCCCACGGGCAAAACCATCGCAAGCGCGGTAGCGGAAACGGTCGAGCCGAGCGCGTGTCCAAGCTCGCGTGTCGTCTCCAGCATACCGGACGCGAAGCCGCGCTCGCTCATTGGCAGCGAACTCATAATCATCGCGTTGTTCACCGGATTGAAGAACGCCGTGCCGAACGATATGGGAATCATCAACAACGGGATGTACCAGATAGGCACGCCGCCGCCAATGTCCAGCGCGGGTATGTACAATCCGCCGATAGACGCGCCGCCAACAGTTACGCCGCCTATGAATATGCCCAGCAGCAAGAACCCTGCCGCGATGCTGACCATTGCGGCAGGTCGCAGCAACTTAGGCTGGTACTGGTCGTATATCCACCCTGCGGCGAATGTCATGAACAAGCCGATTATCTGATTGGGCAGCAGCACCAGCGGCACCCAAATCGGCGACTTGTTGTAGCCCAATTCCACGATGATGGGAACGAGCGTCATCGTCGCCAGCATGGAGAAGTGGAAGGTTACATTCGACACCAGCGACAGCGAGAAGTACTTGTGCCGGAAATGCTGAATGTCCACGAGCGGGTTTTTCATGCGGCGCTCTATCAGGATGAAGACGCCCAGCAGCGCAATCGCAAGCACATACATCCCACCGTGGTACAAAATACCCTGGTCGCTGGTGTACGATTCTTCCCCGCCGTGCAGGTGCGCCCCCGCAAGCAGGAACACGACCGAAGTCGCCACGAGCATCAGCCCGCCCGGGATGTCCACCGGATTCAGGTTGACGCGCGGTTCGTCTTTGAGCATCATCAGCATCGGCCGCGACACGGCTATGGCGAGTATGCCCATCGGCACGAATGTCAGGAACACCAGCCGCCAGCTCAGGTATTGCAGGAACAGCGCGAACAGCGCCAAGCCGACCAGCGTGCCGAAGCGCGCTCCAACGATAGGCACCGAGAACGCCCTGCCGCGCTCCTCCTGTGGGAATGCGGCGGCGAGTATCGCGTTCGCGTTGCCCATAATGAGCGCCGACCCAAGACCCGTCAGCCCGCGCCAGATGATGACCTGCAATAGCGATGTCGATAGCGCGATAAGTATCGACCCGATAGTAGAAAGCACAAGGCCGATGAAGAAAACGCGCGCATGTCCGTACCTGTCGCCCAGCCGCGCGCCAAGCATCACGAACGCTCCGAGCGTAAGCAGATACAAGACGACCATCCAAGCCGCATCGTCAACGCCGCGGTTGAAGTGCTCCGCTAGAGTGGGCAGCGACAATGCCACCGGCAGGCTTGAAAGCTGCACCAGCATATACGCAGAGGACAGCGCGATGAGAACCGCGCGGCGCTGGGGCGTGGAAAGCAAGGGGGCGAGCGCGCCAAGTTTCATCGGTTGAGACCCTCCTGACTAGCCGCTTAACCCGCAGCCTGCCAATTATCCATCAACCAAGCAACTATATCACCACCACCATGCTTTGCATAGCGGCTAAACCAATGGGCTGCTTAACATATATGTACAGGATTGGCATGAGGCATGATGGGGACGGATGCGATAAATCGATGGTAAATCATTCGTAATCCAATCGACCGATCTGAAATCCTCGCATTGCATCAATACACAAGAATATAGGATTAGGATATATAGGATTATTCGCAATTATCCCATACTGTTCATCGTGTCCCGCATCGTGTCCATTGATGTAAGTTGCCCCGCGTTGTGCTGGCGTCTGTTGTGCGATAAAATGCGGTCAAGTTCAATGCAAGGAGCGGCACATGTCCACTAACGATACTGCGCTCATAGCGCACCTGATGCGTCGCGCCGGTTTCGGTGCGCGATTCGATGAAATAGAGGCGCTTGCCACCAAGGGATACGACGCTACCGTTGACTGGCTGCTGAACCCTGTCGGCGAACCCGAAACCGACGACGATATCACCTTGCGCTTCACGCCGATGCATGTCGAACCGCAGGGCTTCGCCGGTCCGGCGAGCCGCTGGTTGTACCGCATCCTGAATACGCGCCGCCCCCTCGAAGAGAAGATGACGCTCTTCTGGCACTGCGTATTCGCCACCGGCTTCTCCAAGCTCAACTCCGGTACGGCGATGTGGCGTCAGTACGAAATGCTGCACGCCTACGCCATGGGCAACTTCCGCGACCTGCTGCTGCAACTGTCCAAAGACCCGGCGATGATTTATTGGCTGGACAATTGCGACAATCACGACGGCACGCCAAACGAGAACTACGGCAGAGAGCTGATGGAGCTGTTCTCCATGGGCATCGGCAACTACACCGAAGACGATGTGAAGACGGCGGCGCGCGCGTTCACCGGCTGGACATACACCGACCCGCTGCCACGCGTTCCGTACCTGTTCTACCATCCCAGTTTCGAGTACCGCGAGTGGGACCACGACGGCAGCGAAAAGACCTTCCTCGGTGAGAC
The DNA here is from genome assembly GCA_009840355.1 of Chloroflexota bacterium. Classification (NCBI taxonomy): domain Bacteria; kingdom Bacillati; phylum Chloroflexota; species Chloroflexota bacterium. The sequence goes on along the minus strand of VXNZ01000056.1, from coordinate 61,505 downwards.
GGGTAACTTCAACGGCGAGGACATCATCGACATCATCGTGAAGCAGCCGGCGACAGGGCAGTTCCTCGCGCGGCATCTGTACAATTTCTTCGTCGCGGACGAGCCGCAAGTGCCAGCCTGGCCCTACACGCCGCCAAACGACCCTGACGCCGTGAACACGCTGGCGCAGGCATACATAGACTCCGGCTACGAAATGCGCTCCGTGCTGGAAACGCTGTTCAAGTCCGACTTCTTCAAGGAAGCAACCTTCAAGAAGGTCAAAAGCCCGCTTGAGCTGGTGTCCAACACCGTGCGCATGACCGGCGACTTCAATGTAGAAATGGGCACATTCCCCAAGCACGGTCTCACCGGGCTCGCGGCGACCGTTGGCTTTATGGGGCAGCAGGTGTTCAACCCGCCCAGCGTCGAAGGCTGGCACACAGGCAAAGAGTGGATAGACAGCGGCGCTCTCGTGCAGCGCGTCAACTTCGCGGCGGAGCAGGTCGGCGATGCCGATATGCCCGGCGTTCGCCTTATGCTCGACAAGCTTGCGGACGACACGGCGAGCATGTCGCCGGAAGGCTTCGTGGATGGATGCCTGCGCCTGATGGGCGACTTGGAGCTTGAAGCGGACACGCATTCGGCGCTCGTTCAGCATGTCGCGGGCAGTGGCGCGCTCCGTGCGGATACGCCGGCAGACCGCGACAGGTTCGACGCCCGAGCCACCGAGATGATGCAGCTCATCGTAGCCACGCCGGAATACCAATCGGAATAGAGTTTTCAGTGGGCAGTTATCAGTAGTCGGTACATCGAGGTAAAGGGCTTTCAGATAAAGAGCTTTCAGAGTAATCTCCACTGACGGACTCAATGAGGAGAGGACATGACTACGCAAGAGAAGGATACGGTTCTGGTCGTGGTGCAGCTTAGCGGCGGCAACGACTTTATGCACACAGTCGTGCCATACGGCAATCCGCTGTACTACGACTTCCGACGGACGGTGAATGTGCCGCAGGACAGAGTGCTGCCCATCGATGACGATTTCGGCTTTCACCCGCATCTGTCGGCGATAAAGCCGATGTGGGACGCGGGCGATATGGCGATAGTCGCCGGTGTGGGCTACCCCAATCCGAACAGGTCCCACTTCCGATCGATGGACATCTGGCACACATGCGAGCCGGACGAGGTGGCGACCGAAGGCTGGTTAGGCAGGGCGATTCGCAATATGGACCCGCACAAGGAAAATGTGCTGACGGGCGTGAACTTCGGCAGTGGTCTGCCGCGCGCGATGGCGATGCCCGGCGTTCCGGTGACATCCGTATCGAATCTCGAATCGTATGGCTTGCTGAACAGCATGCAGGCTGAATCGCAGCGCAGCGCGGCGCTGGATGTGTTTCAGAAGATTTACGGACAGGCGATAGGCAGCGGGCAAGTGAACGACTACATCCGACAGACAGGTTTGGACGCGATGAAGGGCGCGGACATCATCAAGGTCGCGCCGCAGCGGTATTCGTCCACGATAGAGTATGCGGACAATTCCATTGCGCAGGCGCTGCGAGGCGTGGCGCAGGTGCATCTGGCGGACCTCGGCACGCGCGTCTTCTACACGCAGTACGGCGGCTTCGACGTGCACGCCAACGAAGTCGAGACGCAGAACAAGCTCTGGCTCGATGTGTCGGGTGCAATATCAGACTTCTTCGCCGACCTGCGTGAACACAACGCGTCCGAGAATGTAGTCATGCTCGTCTTCACCGAGTTCGGCAGGCGCGTGCGCGACAACGGCAACGGCACGGACCACGGCAGCGGTGGCGGCTCGTTCCTAATCGGCGACCGAGTGCAGGGCGGCATGTACGCCGAATATCCCTCGCTCGCCCCGGAAAAGCAGCTCGACGGCGACCTGCGCTTCAATTACGACTACCGCGGCTTATACTCCAGCATCCTAGACCAGTGGCTGGGGCTGGACGCCGCGCCGATAGTCGATGGTACTTACGAGCAGATTTCGTTCTTGCAGTAGCCACGAATTACTAGAACTAACATGGATATACAGGATAAGGAGGATAGACACTCCATCCCCATCCTGTCCATTCTGTGTATCCATAAGACGCTTTCACAAATGCAATTTATGCCTGTCATTTCGAGCGAAGCGAGGAATCTAAAGTCGGAAACAGGTTTGCATGCGACGATCCCTGCCTTCGCAGGGACATGCTTCAGATTCCTCACTGCGTTCGGAATGACAGAAATAGTGGGGAATGACAAAGACAGAGGGGAATGACAGCATTAGGGATTTGTGAAATCGTTTTACCATGTTAGTTAACCCGTAGCCCTGATGTGGAGACTCGGTGGGTGAATTCCTTTGACGACATAATTGATAAACTCGATGAAACGAACCGAAACATGTGGCGGTTCTTCCTCACGCTCGCGGTAACATAGATAGTTGGCGTTCTCACGCTGGCAACGCTGATTTTAAGATTGGACGGGTGAAGCATGACGACGACAGAAAAGGCGAAGGAACAAGTCTATATTCGGGTCGGGCACCACTATGTGAAGACGATAGGGTGCCACGGCGTGCTTGGCGGGCGCAGCTTCGAGTGCCCGGTGGATACGGCGTTCAACTCCAAGGGCAGGATATATGTCGCCGGACGCGCCGAGACCACGCCGCGCGTTACCATCATCGACATCGACGAGAACTTTCACGGCGAGTTTGGCACTCCGGGCGCGGGCGGCGAAGGGCAGCTGCGCTGGCCCGGTGGCATCGCCATCGACAGCGCCGACCGGGTCTATATCACCGAGCAGCACACGCAACGGGTCAATGTGTACGACGAATCGGGCGCGCTGATAACGCGCTGGGGCTTGTACGGCAGCGAGCGCGGCGAATTCAAAGAGCCGACAGGCATCGCGTTCGACGCGGACGACAACATGTACCTCGCGGACGCGGGCAACCACCGCATCCAGAAATTCACGGCGGACGGCAAGTACATCATGGACTGGGGCGCGCGCGGCAGCGGCGAAGGCGAGTTCAGCATGCCTTGGGGCGTCGCGCTCGACGGCGAGGGTTGCGTGTATGTCTCCGACTGGGGCAACGACCGCGTGCAGAAGTTCACGGCGGACGGCGAGTTCATCATGTCGTTCGGCGCGCGCGGCAGCGGCAGCGGGCAGTTCCACCGTCCGTCGGGCGTATCGGTCGATAGAGGCGGCGATATATATGTAGCGGACTGGGGCAACGACCGAGTGCAAGTCTTCGACCCCAAGGGCATCTACCAGCTCAAGTTCACCGGCGACGCGTCGCTCTCGAAATGGGGCTTGGAGATTATCCTAGGCAGCCCGGATTTCGCGCGAGAACGCCACCGCGCCACGCTAGAGCCGGAGCGCAGCCTTTGGCGTCCCAACTCCGTGCAGGTCGATCCGGAAGACCGCATCATCATCACCGACACCAGCCGCCACCGCCTGCAAATTTACCAAAAGGAATCCGTAGCCGTTGATGCGGATTGGCTGGACCTGGAGAACCCAAAGCGCGAACTGCAATTCCGATAGAAATCAGCGATGACGGATTCTATGCAGCCGCGATGCTTAATTCGGCTCCGGTAATGGGCTATTCCCCGTAAGATATGTGCTTCACTCAATTGATTGGCAATTTCGATTGGAATGCAGCACAGCGTACATTATGCTGGCGCGGGCGCTCCCAGCGCCCCCTCGATTGCTGCCGCCACTTCGCCGCGCAGGTAGGTGCGGGCTTGCCGCATTCTGTCGGACAGTTCGGCGAAGGGGACCCAGATGCAAAGGTCGATGTTCTCTGACAGGTCGGGGGTCAGGCGGTCGTTTGGCGTGCCGGCGTAGTCCATCAGGAACCAGTCAACCGTCTTGTTCACCGGCTTGCTGGCATAATAGGTGATGTAGCTCGACCGGCAGAAGTGGCGCCGGACCGACAGCATGTCTTTGTCCAGCCCCGTCTCTTCCGCCACCTCGCGCAGCGCGCACTTCTCTAAGTGTTCCTTCTTCTTGCGCTTGCCTTTCGGTATGTCCCACTGACCGTGCTTGCGAATTAGTAGAGCGTTGCCGCCGCAGAGCACAAGCCCTCCCGCGGCAGCCGTTTGGGGCAGTTCGGCGTTAGACATGTATCATTATCCGTTCGAGCACGGAGACTTGCTCCGGCGTCATCTGCCTGAACAGCACTCCATCGACCATGACATTTCGCGTTTTCCGCGATGCGCTCACGCTCGCGTCCACCGCCCTAAGGCTCAGGTCTCTGCCGTCGTAGTCGAAGCTGCTCAGGATGTAATGTATCGCGTTCAGCCGCGCCTGATGTTTGTTGTCGGAGTCGATTATCACCCACGGCGCGTAATCGGTGGATGTAACCGCGAACATGCGCTCCTTGAAGTATGTCAGCAGCTGCCAGCGCTCCGCCGCTCTGCGGTCGGTCGGCGAGTACTTCCAATACTGCAGGTCGCTGTCTTGGCGTATGCGAAAGCGCAAATCCTGCGCCTCTTTGGACACCGACAGGTATATCTTCAGCAGCGACAAGTCTTCGTCCACGAGCCGCCGTTCCCAGTCGTTCACATGCGTCATGAAGTAGCTATACTGGCGCATCGAGCAGAATCCGAGAGCGGGCTGCACGATGGCGCGGGAGTACCACGAGCGGTCGAAGATGGTGATGTTGCCCGCCTGCGGCATCATCTTGTAGTATGTGCCGAGCCAGTTGCGCATCTGCTTTGGCGTCGGCACGCCCTGCGATATGACCTGCGCGGACCTGGGGTTGAGGTAGTGCGTGATGCCGGACGCGGTCGAGCCCTTGCCCGCTGCGTCTCTGCCTTCCAGCACGACGGCGACTCGCTTGCCTTCCTGCATCACCCATTCCTGCATCATCAGCAGCTGCAGGCGCAGTTCGCGCAGTTCCGCGCGGTACGCCGTGTAGTTGACATCGCGAAACGCGGCGACATCGTACTGCTGCGCCTCGGTCTGCGGCAGAATCTCGTCTTTGTTATGCGAATAGTGGTTCGCCTGCGTCATAGCCATCCGAATGCACCACTCGAATTGCTGCCAGCCTTTCGTCCCACTGCCAGGTGGGGCTACCCGCCGGATTGCAGCGCTCGGATAATCACTGGCAAATACTGACCGACAAGTCCCGACACCGTGATCCCTACCCCAATAGCAATTCCGATCAGCCAGCGCCGTCCAGTCCTACTTTCGTTCGCCTGCGCGGTATGATCGGAGAAATGCCGCTCAACCTTGCCATCAACGGCATCAACCTTAGTGTCAACGGCATCGAATCTGGCATTGAACGCTTCACGCTGCTGGGCGAACCCTTCGCGCATATCCTCGCGAAGCAGATTCAGCATATCCACATGGGTTATCCTGTCGTGGTCGTCGCCCTGCTGATATGTCGCCATGCCGTCCCTTGCAGTCCAATCAGTCATTTCCCCGGCGCCTGATGCCCCAATTATAGCCACAGCCGCCGGCACAAACAACCGGCGCGGGGCATTCTTCTTGGATGTGATGTCCAATTCCTTTAGCCGCGCAACAAGGTATTCCTGTTGCCTGTCGCCTTTGGTGCTGTTGCAGTGCGTGCAGAGCAGCTGCAAGTTGTCCGGCGGGAATTATATACAGTTTGCCCAAGCCTGAAAGCAAAGCCGTGCAAGACCCAATGCCATGCACGGCAGCAAACTGAGACAAGAATGAGACTAGGTTTTCCGCCAGAACCAGAATCGGATTGCCAGCAGCATCGCAATAGCAAAAAATACAGCGACTGAAATCATCCATATAATGCTGGAGTTCATTAAGAAAAGCAAAGAATCAATACCTGTGATGGTCTCAGGCTCTCCGTTGCGAGCCTCAATTGCTAAGGCTGCATAGTATTGTTCCCATGTTTGGCAGTTCTGGCAGATGATTAGGTATTCTTCCTCGGTGAAACTTTTTATGAGATACGTGTAAAAACTGAGTAGTGATAAAGCCACTACGAACTTTACCATCTTGAACTTTCCTATCATGACGCATTACTTGGCTGACGCGGAATTGCGCCAGCCAACTTTCACCCATTACCCCTAAGGGATAAGAGGTTTCCTTTATTCGTTGCCCCTGATGCTCGCCACCATCGCTTGCCACGCTTGTCGTGCCTCTTCGACCGAGCCTTCTTCTTCAATGGTGGTGATGTCACCGGGGTCTTGGTCTAGCACAACCGCCTTGAACACTCGGCGCATTATCTTGCCGCTGCGGGTTTTGGGCAGCAGGTCAACGAAGTTTATCTCGCTGATGACCGCGACGGGTCCAAGCTCGCGCCGTACCGCTTGCAGCAGCTCTGCTTTCAGCTCGTCCGAGGGCGCGTAGTCGTTTCGCAGCACCACGAACGCCGATATGACCTCGCCGCGCAGTTCGTCCGGCCGTCCGGTTACACCCGCCTCCGCGACTGCCGGATGCGTCAGGAACGCAGACTCGACTTCTATCGTGCCAATGCGATGCGCCGCAATCTTGATGATTTCGTCCGCGCGTCCCGCAAACCATACATAGCCGTCTTCGTCCATATGCGCCGAGTCGCCGGTGAAATAGACCTGCCGGTCAGGCACGCGACCCCAATAGTCTTCGCCATAGCGCTGTTCGTCGCCCCAAAGCGTCGGTGTCAGGCTGGGGAACGGCCGAGTGATGACCAGAATGCCCTTCTCGCCGGTCTCGCATAGTTCGCCTTCCGGCGTCATAATGGCGGCTTCGATGCCGGGCATAGGCGTGCCGCTCGAACCGGGCTTGATTGGCAGCATTGACAAGCCATAAGGGTTGCCTACGAGCGGTCCGCCGGTCTCGGTTTGCCAGTAATGGTCGATGACGGGAATCCTGTCTTCGAGCGCTTCGCGCTGTAGCCATTCCCAAGCGGGCGGGTTCAGCACCTCGCCGGCGCAGAAGACTCGCTCTAGTGTGGGCAGCGCGGTCTTGGGCTTGCCCTCGTCGCCATAGCGCATCAGCAAGCGCACGGCGGTGGGCGATGTGAACATGCCCGTTACGCCGAACTCTTCGCTTATCTGCCAAATCGCGTCCGGGTCCGGGTGGTCTATCGCGCCTTCAAACGCGATGGTCGTCGCGCCGGCAAGCAGCGGCGCATAGACGATGTACGAATGCCCGACGACCCAGCCAATGTCCGATGTTGACCACCATACATCGGTGTCGCGTAGCCCGAAGCACCACTTGCCCATGCTGTGGATGCCGACTTGGTAGCCGCCGTGCGCGTGCACCACGAGTTTCGGCTTGGCGGTCGTGCCGGATGTGGCGAGGATGTACGCAGGTTCGTTGGATTCCATCTCTTCATGGCTGCCGTCGTGTCCGGCGCCTTGCGCGATGAAATCGTTCCAGTCGAGGTCGCGTTCCGGGTTCATCGGCGTGTCGGGGCTGCGCCTAAGCACGACCACGCGCTCAACCGATTCTCCGCCGACTTCAAGCGACGCGTCCACGATGTGCTTGAGCGGGATGTCGCGCCCTTTGCGATATGTAATGTCTGTGGTGAAGACCAGCCGCGAGCCGCTCGCCTGTATGCGGTCGCCAAGCGCGCCTGCGCCGAATCCGGCGAATACGACGCTGTGAATCGCGCCGATGCGCACGGTGGCGAGCATCAGCATAATTGCCTCTGCGCTGATGGGCATGTAGATGGTGATACGGTCGCCCTTACCGATGCTCATACCGCGCAACGCCGCAGCAATGCGCTCGACTTCGTGCTTGAGCTGCGAGTATGTGAAAACCTGCCTCTCGCCGCGTTCGTTTGCATAGACAAGGGCGGCATGCCCGCCCCAACCACGCTCGACATGGTGGTCGATGCAGTTGTAAGCGAGGTTCGTCTTCGCGCCGCTGAACCACCGAAACTCAGGCGGCTGCCAGTCGAAAACATCGTCCCACTTGCGGAACCACGGCAGGCTCTCCGCCGCGCGCTCCCAAAAGGCAACCGGGTCATCGGAAGCCTCCCTGCGCCACCGGCTAGCAATAGGGTTGACTACTTGCATAATGCTGCCTCCTGTACCTGCGTTCTTATAGTGTGAAGTAGTGTGGAGCGGCACCGCTCGCTCCCGTCTAGCCTATCGTAAATGGCGTCACACTGCGAGTACTCCGTCGATTCAAACCTACCTATCGCTTCGGCGCTTCCGTAATTCAACTTCTGACTTGAGCGCGGTCGAAACATTCCATCGGATCGTAGTCGGCAGAGTGCCGGTGTCGCGGCATCAAAACTAGGTTCTGTGGACAATTCACAATTGTGTCCCGTCATTCTTGCGGGAGCAGGAATCCGGCGCTTGCAAGCGGCGTTAATATAACAAAGCTGCGACATCTGATATTCTGGATTCCCGTTCCCCGTTTTCATGAGGATATGCTTCACGGGAATGTCCCAATTGTCCACGCAGCCTAGGCTGTGGCAACAGGACGAGCGACCATTTCGCAGGATTAGTCAGCGGCTTCCGATACGCTTCGCTCGCCGAATGGTTCGAGATTGCCTACATGTAGTCCTTGCCCGGCGGTGAATGCCTTCGCCCTTATCGCTTCGATCAGGTCGGCTTCGTTGCGGATGTCGCCGTCGAAGATGGTTACGCACTTGCCAATGCCTTGCGTGGAATGCGCGTCGCTGCCGCCCGTTCCTGTGAAACCGAGCTCGCGCGCCACTTCCAGCGTGAACAGGTTTTCCTTGTCAGTATTGCTGCCGTTGGCTATTTCTATATCGTCCGCAAGCTCAAACAGCGGATGCTTCGCTGCCTCAGCCGCAGTTGTCGGGAGGTCGCCGTCGTAGTTCTTGTACAGCAGGTTGACATTGTACGGTGGACGGTTGAAGAAGTTGCGGAACGGATGCGCCGGAATCATCACGCCACCCGCCTTATCGAGGACTTTGCGCAAACCTTCGGCAGTGTGCATGCCGCTGACGTAGTGGCGTATCCCGATTGCGATCACATGCCCAACATCCGTGTACACTTCGACCGCCCCAATTACCACAAGACCGGAATCCTTGAATGTGTCTATGAGTTGGTAGTTTTCCCAGCCGCCGGAGTGCTCGGTGAGGCAAATGCCGTCAAGCCCTATGCGCTGCGCTTCTTCGATGAGCTGTTCGGGACGAAGGTTGCTGTCGCTGCTGCCGTGAACAGTGTGTAGATGTAGGTCAAATACTGTCAATGTTCTATCCTGTAACTGCCTTTCATGTCTGGTCTGAACTAACCTATGCTCACCCTGTGCCTTCTTGTTCGCTGCGGGAAGGCTACGATTTAGGTAAAGCCGTTTAGGTTATCATGAATGGCAGATTCTTGGTAATTTTCGCGGCAAATCACAGGGACTTTCGGTTGTCACCCTGGGCGAAGTGAAGGGTCTAAAATCGCTGTGTGGAAACAAGCCTGTGTGTAGTCAACGCGTTTAGATTTCTCGCTTCGCTCGAAATGGCATAAATAACCGAAAGACCATGAATAATCGGAAGACCCTAGGCAAATTCATGGCTCGTGCAAGGTTGCCGCAACGCGTTCTCCGTTGCATTCTCCGCATAAAGGGGTATAGGGATTCTAGTCCTGAATGCAGGTTAGGGTCAATTCGGCGGGGTGGTGTTGGTGAGGGCGCCGCCGCTTCACGCCGCGAAGTAGGGCAGAAACCAGCCGAACAGCCCGACGAAGAGCAGCGTTATCGTCAGCACGCCCGCGAGCATCTGGCGGAACAGAATTACGAGTGGCGCGGCAAGCAAGACCGCCGTGCTCACGATGACCAACGTGTATGCCAGATTCGGACTGCCCAGCCCGCTGCCCGGCGTCTGCTGCAGTATGACCTGATACAGCAGCGACAACGCACCGCCGGCGACTGCCCAAGTCGGGTATGATACGGCGACTATCCCCATTGCCATTGTCATCGGCGGGAACTTTTCCATAACCGGCATCATCCTATCGCGGCGATTCTTCAGCACCGAAAACAGGCTGAACATTGACACGGTGATGAACACGGACGCCATAAGCATCCCAAGCACCGCGCCGTCTATGAATCTGTCGATTGTCATGTTCTAGCCTTATCCGACCGTCTCGAAATCTATATCCTTCTTCCCTTCCATCATCAAGAGGGAAGGGAAGAATAGGGGAAGAATCATCAGAGTGATATTGGCGTCAAATCGTCTCATACAATCGTATCACCACAGGGCTACGGCCATACTGCTGACACCAGATGCGCGTTCAAGCCGTGTTTGTGTCGCAGCAGCAGTTGGATGGCAGTGCCGACTTCGCGGCGCGGCATTAGCGCGTAGATGGACGGACCGCTGCCGGATATGTGGATTTCGCGCGCGCCGAGTTCTGCGAATGTGTTCCAGCACTGCTCCAAGCCGGGATAGGCGTCGAATGCCACATCGTCAAACACGTTGAACAGGAATTGCGCCGGCATATCCTTGCCCACGCGAATCCTCGCCTCTAACTTGCGCGTCAAATAGCCACGAGTGTAGTTCGCGGGCGTGAGCATGCCGTACAGCGCGGCAGTCTTGCTGCTTGCGCCGCCGGTGTGCCGCACATCGGGCGTTACGACCACTAGCCACTGCACTTCCGGCGGTGGAATGCGGCGAATGCGCTCGCCTCTGCCCAGCCCGATAGCCGTGCCGCCCTGTAACAGGAACGGCACATCCGAGCCAAGCTGCGCCGCAAGCGCTTCGAGCCGTGCCATGCCCATGCCAAGTTGCCACAGGTCGTTCAGCCCGCGCAGGGTCGCCGCCGCGTCGCTGCTGCCGCCACCAAGCCCTGCGGACACGGGAATCGCCTTCTCAATGCCAATGGTTGCGCCGCCTTCATAGCCGCTCTCTTTGCGCAGCAGCGCCGCTGCCTTGTACGCCAGATTGTCCGAAGATTCCAACGCCGGATCGTCGCAAGTTAGCGTCAGGTCATCTGCGGGCGCGAGACGCACGGTATCATGCAGGTCAACGGTCTGCATGATGGTGGCGACTTCGTGATAGCCGTCTTCCCGGCGACCGAGCGCCTCTAGCGTGAGGTTAATTTTCGCGTATGCCTTGAGTGTGAGCATCGGATTCAGGATAGCGCAGCCGCCATGCCGCGTAAAGGTCGCCCCATTCGTCAAGAGACAGCGTTTGCGGCCTGCGCTTGGGGTCGATGTTGGCATGTTGCAGCACATCTTCCGCATCGACGCGTGTAATCGTCAGCCCGTTTTGCGTCAGTCCGTTTTGCAGGCAGTTGTGAATTTGCTTGCGCGGCGCGGAAAATCCGGCGCGCACCAGTGTAAAGAACGCATCGACGCTATCCAAGTCAAGCGCGAGCCGCGAATATACGTCGATGCGAACGATGGCGGATGTTACCTTCGGCGCGGGGCGGAATGCGCGCGGAGGCACACTGCCGACAATGCGCGGCTTGCCATAGAGCTGCGTCGCGACTGACAGCAGTGTCATGCCGCCGGGTGCTGCTGTCATATTGCGAGCCACTTCTCGCTGTACCATCACGACCATCATCGTGGGCTGCCGCTCGGCTTCGAGAAATCTGCGGATTATCGGCTGCGCTGCGTAGTACGGCAGGTTGGCGATGAGCTTGTAGCGCGCGCCGTCCGCCAGCAGGGATGATATATCAACGTGTCGGGCGTCCGCGTGAACGATGTTCACATGGGAATGCTCGGCGAATTCCGTAGTCAGCTCGGCGGCAAGGTCGTCGTCTAGTTCGACTGCGGTCAGGCTCGCGGTTCTGTCGGCAAGCGGGCGGGTGAGTATGCCGCGACCGGGCCCAATTTCAAGCACATTGTCGTCCGGCGCGATGTCAGCGGCGGCGATGATGCGGGATACGATACGGCGGTCGGTGAGGAAGTTTTGGGCTAGGGATTTTTTGGCGGGGGCATGGCGCAGCATCTGTACGGCAACTTATTAGGCGCTATCAAGTGCGACTAGGCGTTAATCAAGTCCATCGGGACCAATCGCTGTTCCTTGGGATTGACGACAAAAAGCAGTTCTTCCAGCGCCAATGCGCCGAGCAAGATTGGCGCGCCTTCCTCACTGAAAGTAACTTGTGTGAAGGCATCTCGTCCATTCACCCTTATCCAAGTCCTGCCTATGTTCGTGCGCTTGATGCTTCCGTCGCCAAACTGGAAGTTCCTGCTCATTACTGGTGACACGCCAAGTTCGCGTAGCGTTGACGACGGGATAGAACTGAAGAACGCGCCCGTATCCACAAGCGCATCGGTGGTTACCCAGCGATCGCCTTGCTGCCCGCCGATGTCCATTTTCACATTGAAGCAACCCATTGGATAACCTCATATTCGACGCCTGAAAAAAAAGACGCCTGATAGGTCGTGCACCTCAATTCGATTCCCAGCCGCGAGCATGGCTACAGCGGCGACTCAAGCCAGGCGACCCTGCGGCACCCGGAAGACACCGCTTACCGCTGCTTCCTTCCAGACCTGACGGGGTTCACGGCTTTCCGCCGCGCAGGACCCAGCTATCAACGCCGACCGACTGTCGCCAGCGGCTCGGAATGGTAAACCTCCAAGAGGAGTTCAGCCTCGCTAGAGCGGATTGCGAGTACAGGGCACCGCTATCTCCCCGCTTAGCACGACCTTGCACCCATGGTAGGGCGGCGGCGCAAGCGTGTCAACGGAGTGGGAGTCTGTCGGTCTGTCATATTTCAGTAAGTCAGCTCTATCCGTCATGCCGATATTGGCTTCTTCGGCGCGGACTGACGAACTGAAAGACTGAAATACTGACAGACCGACTTACCGGCTCACCTTCAGAATGCTCAGAAACGCTTCCTGCGGTATTTCTACGCTGCCGACGCGCTTCATGCGCTTTTTGCCTTCGGCTTGGCGCTGCAGCAGCTTGCGTTTGCGCGTTACATCGCCGCCGTAGCACTTGGCAAGCACATCCTTGCGCAGCGCGCGGATAGTCTCGCGGGCGATAATCTTCCTGCCGATGGCGGCTTGCACCGGCACCTCGAACAGCTGCCTGGGGATAAGCTCGCGCAGTTTCTTCACCAACTCGCGTCCCTGGTAGTAGGCGTTGTCGCGGTGCGTGATAATGGACAGCGCGTCCACGGGCTCGCCGTTCACCAGAATGTCCACCTTGACGAGGCTGCCGGGGCGATAGCCTGATATGGAATAGTCCATCGACGCGTAGCCCTGCGTGTTCGCCTTCAGGTTGTCGTAGAAGTCGATTAGCACCTCCGCGAGCGGCACATCGAATTCCATCAGCACTCGCGGCGCGGAGTTCGCGCCCTCGTGCTGCAAGTATTCCATACGCTTGTACTCGCCGCGACGGTTGCGCACTAGGTCCATCACGGGACCGATGTAATTCGCCGGCGCGATGATGCTGACATCGAGCCATGGCTCTTGAATCTCATCGATGCGCGACGACTCCGGCAAGTGCGCCGGGCTGTCGATTTCCAGAATCTCGCCGTCCGTCATCAGCACTTCGTAGGCGACGCTCGGCGAAGTGGCGAGCAGGTTCAGGTCATACTCGCGCTCCAGCCGTTCCTGCACGACATCCATGTGTAACAGACCGAGGAAACCGCAGCGAAAGCCTGATCCGAGCGCGACCGAGTTTTCCGGCTGAAAGACAAGCGCCGCGTCGTTGAGTTGCAATTTCTCGAGGGCGACGCGCATTTCAAGGTAATCTTCGCCGTCGGCAGGATAAAGGCCCGCGAACACCATCGGCTTGAGTGGCTGATAGCCCTTGAGCGGCTCAGCGGACGGCGCGTTGGCTAGCGTTACGGTGTCGCCGACGGGTGCATCGCCGACGCTCTTCAAGCCCGTTGCGACATATCCCACTTCCCCCACGCCCAAGCGTCCGACTTTAGTTGGCTCAGGCGCGAACACGCCGACTTCCAACACTTCGCTCGCGCTGTCGGTGGACATAATCTTGACGCGACTGCCCGAAGGCACTTGCCCGTCCATCACGCGCACATAGGCGATGGCGCCCTTGTATGGGTCGTACTTGGAGTCGAATATCAGTGCGCGCAGCGGCGAGTCGGCATCGCCGGAAGGCGGCGGCACTCGCTGCACTATCGCTTCGAGGATTTCGGGTATGCCCGTGCCGTCCTTTGCGGAGACGAAAACAATCTCGTCGTCTATAAAGCCAAACGCCTGCTGCACTTCCTCTGCGACTCGCTCCGGCTCTGCCACATCGAGGTCTATCTTGTTGATGACCGGGATAATTTCGAGGTCGTGTTCCAGCGCGAGATAGACATTGGCAAGCGTCTGCGCCTGAATGCCCTGCGAAGCGTCCACGACCAGCAGCGCGCCCTCGCAAGCGGCGAGGCTGCGCGACACTTCGTAGGAAAAGTCCACATGCCCCGGCGTGTCTATGAGGTTGAGTTGGTAGTCCTGCCCATCGTCCGCACGATACGACAAGCGTACCGCTTGCGCTTTGATGGTAATGCCGCGCTCGCGCTCAAGCTCCATGCTGTCGAGCAACTGCTCCACCATGTCGCGCTCTTCCACCGCGCCCGTCTGCTGCATAAGCCGGTCCGCAAGCGTGGACTTCCCGTGGTCGATGTGCGCAATGATGCAAAAATTGCGAATATGTTGTGCGTTCATAAGCATATATTATCACCCACGTGTGCAACGGTCTATCTATAAGGATAAGACGAGCTCACAAGTGCAATTCTTACCTGTCATTTGCAATTTATATCTGTCATTTCGAGCGAAGCGAGAAATCTAAGGTCGGAAACAGGTTGGCATGTTTGGCATGTAGACGATCCCTGCCTTTGCAGGGACATGCTTCAGATTCCTCACTGCATTCGAAATGACAGGGGAGGAGTATTCGGAATGACAAAAACAGCGTGGAATGACGACATTAGGGATTTACGAATTCGTCTCATCTCATAAGCAGTGTTATAGATGGAATATGCCCCAGACCTTTCAGTAGTCTCGCTCACGCGGCAGCTGTGCTTGCCAAGTTTGGCACAAGTTTGGCGAGTATATGGCGCGATTATGGCGAATTTCGACTTTGTGAAAAAATCATTGACAATCCAAATCTGTCTGAATAACATTGTAACTTGCTGATAGTAGGTATTAGATAATGATATAAATGTGTGTCGAAATCACCTTGCGATTAGGCTTACGGAACGAGACCACGATTTCACTGGCGTGTTTGAACATCAGACCATACAGTTTTACAGCGAAAGGTTTACAACGAATTGGAGGGAATTATGAAGATTAAAGCCATTTGGCTTCTAGGAATTGTCGCGATCGCGGCAATGGCACTGGCCGCTTGCGGCGGCGCCGATGAAGCGCCGGCAGCGCCTGAAGCGCCCGCAGCGGCGCCGCAGACATCCGCGCCGGCACCGGCAGCGCCCGCGCCTGCAGCGCCGGCACCGGCAGCGACAACCGCCGCCGCGCCATCTGCGCCCGCACAGGCGGCTCCGGCAGCTACCGCAGCGCCGGTGCAGCCCACGCCCGCTCCTGAGATTCCGACAGAGCAGGTCGCAGTTACCATCACCGTGGCGTTCGACAATGTCGGCACGCCGCAGTTCCGCAATGTGAAGGGCACTTGGCCCGACGTACTGTTCCACGGCTTCTTCGGCTTCCAAGAGCCGCTGCTTGGCTGGGAGCCCACTTATGACGATCAGGGCAACCCAATTCGCTCTACCGGCGAGGCTTGCCACGCGCCGTTCGTCGCCACCGGCTGGGAGTGGGAACTCCCCGGCAAGGACGGCGGCACCGTGAAGATGGACGGCAAGGAACTCGAGAACTTCGATGCTGCCGATCTGTCCGACCCGGATAACCAGGGCATTATCAGGGTGTTCATCCAAGAGGGCATCGACTTCTACCGCGCAGAGTCGGACGGACTTGTGAGGATGGGCCCGCTGACCGCAGAGGATGTGGCGTGGTCGTTTAATGACGCAGGTTCGGAGAACACCAACTCCGCGCACTCCAACTCGTCGCAGGCTTACGAATACTATAAGCCCTGGCGCGCAGAGAGCGAGTATGTCGCCGTAGCCGAGAACCGCGCGTTCCGCTCGGACGGTCTGCAGGACGCATCGTCAATCTGCCAGGACGCGATATGGATTCAGTCCAAGGCATATAACGATGAGCTGGAAGCCGCAGGCAACGAGGATGGGACTTTCGGTTTCCCGCATGGTTCGGGTCCGTTCGTAGTGGAAGAATGGCTGCCCGCCGAGCGCATCAACGCTGTCGCGCGTGTGGACCACTGGCGGCAGTCCGCTCCGTTCCAGAGGCTGATTTTCGTGCAGGCGAATGAGGCGCAGCAGCGCTCGGCAATGCTCCAGACCGGGGCAGCCGATATCGCCATGGCATCGATTCAAGATGTTGGACGACTTGAGGACGAGGGTTTCAAGTTCCACGAGGGCCTTGACGCCATCAACGGCAACTTCTACTACTTCTCCGGCAACCTCTGGGCATTCCGGTACCCGCCGAATTCGACGCTTGGCGACGATGACCTGTCAGGCAAGCCAATCTTGCGGAAGGGCTTCCTTCCTTCTGACAAGTATCCGTGGATCGGCGATCCGCGCCTTGAGTGCGTGGGCATCGACCGCAGCGATCCCGCTATTCAAGACGAGCCCGGCGCGGGCTGCAATGTTGCCAACTTCAGCGGCATGTACGAATTCGACGGATTTGATTCCCGATTCGAAGAGGGCGCTGAAGGTTTCGACTACACCGACACCGAGAGGTTCTCTTATGAGACGCCGCGCATGATAAGCGCCAAGAAGTTCCGCCAGGCGCTTGCCTACGCGATCGACCGCGAGCTAATCGCGTCGTCGGTTACGGGCGGTTACGGTGGCGCAGTTTATGGTGGGGCGTTCCCCGGCATGACGGTTCACCAAACGCACCCTGAGTACAAGGATCGCTGGAGCTACGCATTCGATCCGGACAAGGCGCAGGCGCTTCTGGCAGAGTCGGGTGTTGCGCCAGGCTTTGAGTTCGAGTTCTTCTGCTCGCAGGGCAATGGCACATCGCTTGAAGTCTGCGAAGCGGTAGTCGGACAGTGGAAAGAGAACCTTGGGCTTGATCCGTACATCGACAGCACGCAGTATTCCTCGCGCCGCCCGACAATGCTGGGCCGCGAGATTCATGTGCCGTGGATGACGCGTTGGGGTCCCACCAGCAAGCACGGCAGGCTCGGTGAGGGCGGCGGCACGCTGCCGGGTGGTGGTCTATGGCCGCTTCCCGCCGGTGGCTGGAACCCCGGCATCGAGGACAACCGCTGGTGGCAGAACCGTGAGGACACGCGCATTCAGAAGAAGGGTTCGGATGAAAATCTCACTACCCGCGAAGAGATTCTGGACTGGGCGTATGACATGACCCTGTCGACCGGAACAGTCGAGGTGCCTGTGCTCATCGGCTTCAACCCGGACACCGTTGAGAGCTGGAACCTCGCGCCTTACGAGCTACCCAACTCGTTCGAGACGATAGTTCCCGCCGGGCAGTAATAATCGGTTAGACAAAAAGTACGGCAGCCGGACATCAACATCGTCCGGCTGCCGTCCATCAATGTATAAGCAATAATCGTATTGACAACAATCTCCTGTCAGGCAAACCTGTTTCGCAAGGACTAATCATCCGTCCAACAGGCCGACCGACAGGCTGACCAACAAGACTACCTACAGTTAACCTGCTCCGGAGCGCGAACTAGATGAAAGTCTTCATTCTGAGGCGATTGCTCTTCTTGGTGGTGGCGATAGTCGCCGCGACCCTGATAGTGTTCGCGCTTTCACGCCTACAGGGCGACCCGCGTAATGTAATGCTCAATGTCGGCTATGTGTCGCCGGAGCAGTGGGAAGCTTGGGGCAAGCAGTTCCACCTAGACAAGCCGCTCATCGTCCAATACCTGATTTGGGCGGGCAAGGGCTTTTTCCAAGGCGACTTCGGTGAATCCCTGAAGACAGGCAAGCCCGTGCTTGAAGAAGTCTTCTACTTCGCGCCGGCAAGCCTGCAACTCGGTCTGTCCGCAGTTCTGTTCGTGCTGATTACCGGCATACCGCTAGGCATACTGTCTGCGGTTAAGCGCGGCACGTTTTGGGATGTGGTAGGCAGAACATTCGCCGTATTCGGGCAGGCGCTGCCACCGTTCTGGCTGGGCATAATGCTTATTCTGGTGTTCAGCGTAACGCTTGATTGGTTGCCGTCCGGGACGCGCGGGCACGACGCCAGCAGCTGGCTTGACCGCCTGCGCTACTATCCGATGCCCGCGGTAACGCTCGGCTGGCTTGCATCCGCAGGGCTGATGCGCCTGGTTCGCTCGTCCATGCTCGAAGTGCTGGATTCGGAATATGTCAAGCTGGCGCGAGCAAAGGGCGTGGCGACTGGCACGGTCATCTGGAAGCATGCTTTCAAGAACGCGCTCATCCCGCCTCTGACATTTGCCGGGCTGATTCTTGTCGGCTTCATCGGCGGCACGGTGGTCACGGAGACGGTGTTCGCCTGGCCAGGCTTGGGGCAGATGACCTACCGCTCCATCATCAACAACGATTTCCCGTTGATGACGGGCGCGGTGCTGGTTTTCACGGCGCTGTATGTGTTCGCCATCTTTATCATCGATGTGCTGTACGCCTTCATAGACCCTCGAATTCGCTACTCGTAAGGACGGTCAGTTGACTACACCCGTTGGACAGGTCTCCCTAACAGACCTTGAAGAAAGTAGAAGGGAATCAGCATTCGCGCGGGCATTCTATGTGTTCCGCCGTTGGCCTCTGATTCCGATGGTGATACTGATCATTCTCGCGATATGCGCGGCGTTCTCGCCGCTGATTGCGCCCTACGAGCCGGAGAAGGATCAGCTCCGCGCTGTGCTTGCCTCTCCCGCTTGGTATCCGCCGTGCGAAGAAGGGCAAATCAGCAACAAGTTCGAGAGCTGCAACACCAACGGCATCCCGCTGGGACGCGACGAGCGAGTCTATCACTTCATTCTCGGCGCAGACCAACTCGGACGCGACATCGTTAGCCGCATAGTCTATGGTGCGCGGCTGTCGCTCAGCCTCGCTGCAATCGCAATCGCAATAGGCACGATTTTCGGCACGACGGTCGGGCTGATAGCGGGCTACTACGGCGGATTCATCGACGAAGTGATAATGCGCATCGTCGATGTGTTCAACGCCATCCCATACATTCTGCTCGCCATCGCGCTCGTGCTCGTCTTAGGGCAGAGCTTCGCCGTGGTCGCGTTCGTTCTTGCGCTCGGCGCGTGGACCGGCATCGCGCGTCTCGTGCGCGGTCAAACGCTGCAAGTGCGCAACTTCGACTACATTGCGCTCGCGACAATCGCCGGCGCATCCACCTTCCGCATAATGTTCCGCCATCTGCTGCCCGCCGTCGCTAACACTGTGGTCGTGGCGAGCACGCTGCAGGTCGGCAGCACCATTCTGTCCGAAAGCATCCTGTCGTTCCTGGGCGCGGGCGTCCCGCCGCCTACGCCGTCTTGGGGCGCGGACATATCCGTCGGTCGTGAGTTCCTCGGCTCGGCGTGGTGGGTTGCTTTCTTCCCCGGAATGGCAATCTTCCTGACGGTGCTGTCGTTCAACTTCATCGGCGACTGGCTGCGAGACCGTTGGGACCCGCGCCTGCGTCAGATTTAATGCATCGCCCCCGGAATTCGCCGCGTCTATGAAGATTCTGGAAGCGCTATACGCACTCCGCTACCCGCTGTTGTGGGCGGCGTTCATCGGATTTGGCGTGCTTCTGGTGCTGGTCGCGTCCGGCGTGCAAGTGCCGGGCATAGAGCGCCAAATCGCCGTGTCGCAGGAAACGCGAGACGCCGCCGCCACCGCCAACGCCCCCACAATACCGCGCGCCGAAGCCATAGAGCGAGTCCGCGAGTACCTGCGCAACGAATGCGCGAACGGCGCGGCATACCTCGAAGGCGATCCGGGCTTCACCGCCGTCTTCCTCAGCAACCCGCGCACCGACGACCACCACGAACGCGGCGACCGCGAATGGCAGGTAACCCACACGCCCACTGACGATTTCTGGCGATTATACGAGGGCACGGGCGAGATAATCACCGTCAAAGGTGATTGTTGACGAGTTTTCAGTAATCAGTCGTCAGTTCTTAGTTGCGGCCGGCTTTGACGGTTGCGCGTTGGCATCCACGTCTTCCTTTTCTTCTTCCGTTTTCGCAGCTTCATTCAGTTCGTCGGCGGGTGCAAAGGTTTCGGGCAGCGGCGCAGTTAGTTTTCGCACGGGATAGTTGATTTCGATGCCTTCTTCTTGGAAGCGCGCGTGCAGTTCCTTTATGATTTCGTGCCTGATGGCAATCATTCCGGCGCGGTCAACGCCTTGGAATACGATGCGGAAGTTGATGTTGGAGTCGCCGAACTCCGAGTAGCGGAAGATAGGCTCGAAGTCTTTGTTCGCCCCTTCGGCCTCTTCTATCACCTCGCGAGCGACCTCAAGCGAAACTCGCTCGACATGCTTCAAGTCCGAATCGTAGCTCACGCCGTTTTCCACATTGCCCGTTACCGCCGGCGATGGCGTGGCATAGTTCGTAACGATGCTCTCGGTGATGAGGCTGTTGGGCACGACTATCACGTTGTTGAATCTGCTACGTAGGACAGTGCTGCGCCAGCCTACGCTGATTACGAAACCCGCTCGCTCGGAGTCGATTTCGATATAGTCGCCTTCGCTGATGTGTCCTTCGGCGACGACGTATGTGCCGGCGATGAAGCTGGATATTGTGGGGCTGAGCGCGAGAGCGACGGCAAGCCCGCCAATACCGAGTCCGGCGAGCAGGGGCGTTATCGGTATGCCCATAAGGTCGAGCGCGACCAGCGCGCCGAGCGTGAAGACGACGATGGATGTGATGCGGATGAGTATGGGCCAGATAACGGTATTGAGCGCGGTGCGCGTATCGTGGGGAGCGCGCGCGCTGTACCAGCGCATGAAGGCGACTATCAGCCGCGAAACTGTGTAGCATACTACGGCGGCGACGGAGACTATCCAGGCATAGTGTCCCAACTGCCCAAGGTTTGAGATGAAGTCGAGCGTGGGAGAGGACGCCTGCGAGAGCGAGTTCAATGCCACGCGGACGCCGTAAAGGACGATAGCCAGCAGGATGGGAATACGCAGCGCGCCCATCACTCGTATTTCCACTGACTGAAGCGGGCTGTTATGCCGCCTCACTAGCAGATTCAGCGACTGTCCTACGATGAAGTTGATGATGAAGGCGACTATGGCGAATACGACAACGACTCCTAGCGCGTATAACAGCGCCAAGCCTGCGTTCTCTGTGAAGGCTTCCGTCGGCATAAATGGCAATCCTCAAGTATGCACAAGACGTTACCGTTAGCTACAGCGCCATTGCGTAGCCGATTGAGTTCTTCGCAGACGCGGCGCCGGCTATCACGCCCTTGTCGGCGTGCCAGCGGATGCCCATTACTTTGCCGTTTGCCCAGTCTCCGGTGAGTTCGATTTCGTGGCCGCGACGGCGTAGTTCTTCGAGCGTGTCGGCGGATATGCGCGACTCTGCGACCACGCGAGCGGGGAATGCGGCGCGCGGGTAGAACGACGACGGGAAGTGCACTGAGTGCACCGTGGGCGCGTCCAAAGCCTCTTGCAAGTCCATGCCAAAGTTGATGTGGTTCAGGAAGAATTGCAGCGTCCACTGCTCTTGCGAGTCGCCGCCGGGCGTGCCGAACGCCATGAACGGCTGCCCGTCGCGCGTTACCAGTGTGGGCGTCAGCGTGGCGCGCGGTCGCTTGCGCGGCTGCAGCGCGTTCGGGCGGTCGGAGTTCAGGTAAAACATCTGCCCGCGCGTGCCGAGCGGGAAGCCCAGCCCCTTGATGACGGGCGATGTACCGAGCCAGCCGCCGCTCGGTGTTGCCGCGACCATGTTGCCCTCGGCGTCCATCGCGTCCAAGTGCGTCGTGTCGCCGATGTGCGCGTGTCCCAGACCGAGATCGCGGACTTCGCGCGCCGCAACGCCAAGCGCCGCGCGGTTGTCGTCAGCAACGCCGATGGTCGCGTATGTGGGCACGCCGCCACCGAGATCGCCCGGGCGCAGCTCGCGAGACGCCACTGCGCCAATCTGCGCCGCGCGCGCCTTCGCGTAATCCTCGGACAGCAGCATATCTATCGGCGTCTCGTCGAATTCCGGGTCGCCGTAGTACGCCTCGCGGTCTGCGAACGCGAGCTTGGCAGACTCTATCCAAGTGTGCAGATAATCGGCGCTGTTGTGCCCCGACGCGGCGAAGTCCATCGTCTTCAGTATCGCCAACTGCTGCAAGAACAGCGGACCCTGCGTCCAAGACGAGCACTTGTGCACATCAAGATCGCCGTATTCCAGCGACACGGGCTGCTCGACGGCGGCATGCCACTCCGCCATGTCTTCGTAAGAAAGCAAGCCCTTGTGCGCCATGCCGCTCGCGTCCTCGACCGGGTTGTCCTGAATGAAGCGCAGGATGGTCTCCGCGACATTGCCCTTGTAGTATTCGTCGCACGCGGCTTCAATGCCCGCGATGCGCCCTTTGCCGTTCGCTTGCTTCTCTGCGTTGCACAGCGAGCGCAGCATCGCGCCAAAATCGGGGTTGCGCACCAGACTACCCACTTCGGGCGCGCTGCCGTCGCGGAAGTAAATCTCGCCGGTCGTCGGGTAAAGCTCGGTGTACTTGACCACATCGGCGGCAAGGCGCTGATTCAAGCTTGGATAGACTGGGAATCCGTTCTCGGCGAGGTCTATCGTGGGCTGCGCTATCTCGGCGAAGCTCATCGTTCCCCAGCGCGCTAGGGCGGTCGTCCATGTGCCAACTACCGCCGGCACGCAGGCGGGCAGATAGCCGTCGCCGGGAATGAGGTCGATGCCGTTCTGCCGGCACCATTCGATAGTGAACGCCTGCGGAGACCAGCCCATGCCGGAGATGGCGTATGTTCTGCCTTCCTTGGCGGAGTAAACGAGCGTCGGCACTTCGCCGCCGATGCCGCACGACTGCGGCTCGAGCAGCGTCTCGCAGATTCCCATTGCCGCCGCCGCGTCGATGGCGTTGCCGCCGCGCGCCAGCATCTGCAAGCCGACCGATGATACGAGATAGTGGCCGGAAGTTACGACGCCTCTGGCGCTCATAACGACGGGACGAGTGGTGAACGATGCCATTGGCTATCCTCCTGCGTGCAAGAATATGCGTCTATATTCAGGATGATAGCACGATGAGCAACTATTGGCACTCGCCTGTCGCTTCCCTTTGATAATTCTCGGAGGGAGGGTTAGGATGGGGCGATTGGTGTTTACTGTCAGCTTCTCGCTAGAACCCGTCCCAGCCGGGAATGGCGGCAGCCTGCTTGACCCAATCCACGAACAACTCTTCGTCGAACTTGCCTTCGTAGATGTCGTACCAGCACGCATCCGGGTCTTTGCCGGAGCCGGGCGGCACGGGGTCAAGCGACGCGCCCTGCAAGAAGGTTACCTTGATGTAGCGCGCGAACACATGGAAGCTGACGAACCAACCCATGCCATCCACGCCGTACCAGGGCGAGTTCCAGCGCACTGCTTTACGCACGCCGGGCACATTGCTCACGATAAGCTCGTCTATGCGCCGGCCGACATCGGACTTCCACTCTGGCATCGCGCCGATGTACCGCTGCACAGGCGCATCCCCGTCGCCCTTCGGAATCTGCGGATTGCCGCCGGAAAGAAGGCGAGTCTTTCCGTCAGCAGCAAGGGGCAAATCTTTATTCGACCATTTTTTCGTTCGCTTGGCGGTCTTGGCTGGCATAGAATTCGCTCCGATCGCCGCTCGGCGCGGCTAGTGGCGTCTAGGGCGAGCGTGTTGACTTCGCGATGTTTGCATCTCGTAGTATCGGATTCTATAAACTCTAATGTGCTAAGTCAATCGGAGAGCAGACCATGTTTAGGCAATTTTCTCGGATGGCGAGGGCGCCGCGCGCCATTTTGAAGACTAACTATTGGGGAAATGCCTGATGTGCCTCCCACTGGTGAGACGATCTCACAAATTCCCCTGATGATGAAAATTGGGCTGGCAAATGGCAATTTCGTAGGGGCGTCCGGCCGAACGCCCCTACAATCGGTAGGCTTTTACCTCCCTTACCTTGCTTTTTTATGTAAGGGAACGCATTTGTGAAATCGTCTTCGAGCTAACCGCAGTTCATGATTTTCCCCAGTGTCATGGTAAGATTAACAGTTTTGAGATTCAATCTGTTGGGAGACGGGATTTGAGATTTGATCGACCCGCGATATTTTAGTTAATGCTTCGGTTGAAGGCTAACTTTGTAGTTGAAAGGTGAAGAGAAATGTCCAGGACTGAACATCCTTTGATTCATAGTCTGGGGGAAGCCGGAGAGCTGGACCCATATTTCTACATGCCGGTATCTGAAGTTAACGATACCGGCTGGAGCCCGGCTGTCGCCCTGTTCCAGGCAGAGGATACCAGTCTGCGTGAACTGGTGATGAGCTACGGCTACGAAAGATGGGGGACTACCAACAATCACGTTGCTGCCTCTGCCTTCATTATGGGCTACCTCACAAGGTTAGTCTATCCGATGGTCAGCCAGTATGTACTCAAGAGGAGGGTCCCCAGAGTGACTCTCGAAAACTTGGTCTTTCATCGTACCGATGGTCGTATCGACGCAACCGGACTGAGGCGCCCGCAGTTCGCCGTCCTTCCCAATGACCCGGCGGCCGGTCACCCTGACGCTGAAGTCCTGCGCAGCGAGACCGACCTGTACCGGCGACTCAAGGACTGGGTCTTCAAGTCCAACTTGGAAATCGTGATTGCTGCCCTGTGTCGCTCCGTCCCCGCCAGCGTCAAGGTCTCTCAAAATGCGGTAGCCGCTTCGTGTGCTCAGGCCCTGCACCGGCTTTATTGGCACGTGGAAGACAAGAGCCCGGTACTCAAGGCTGCCGAGACCTTCTTCGGAGACGAGTCATCTCTGATTTACCGCCAAGTCAGTATGGAAGTCATCCACCATGAAGGGAAGAGCGGGTTCTTTGCTAGGCGGGCTGGATGCTGCCTGGTCTGGCGCACCCGAGAGGACAAGTTGTACTGCTCCAATTGCATCCTTCGCCCCAGGGAAGAACAGACCCGTCGGTTTAAGGCGATGCTGGAAAGGCGTCAACCGACGGGAATCCGATAATACGCTCATGTCGGTGGCAGGTCTTGCTGTAGGCACGAGGAAGCGGTGCGGGGTGCCAATTGCCAGACGGTCATACCCGCAGGCTGGACGTGGACGTTCACCCACCGAACGCGGCCGAGCCCCAGCCGACTGCGGCGGAGATCGCGACGGCAAAGGCGGCCTGTTGCACGAGAAGCCTGCCCGTGAACCGTAGCCCGAGTTCGCGCCCAATGGTGATCGCGGTGACCAGGCATGGCAGCACCGTTCCGGCGAGAAAAGTTGCCACCAGCAATTGTGTCGCGCTCAACGATGCCACGGTGCCTTCCTCTGCCAGGAGCAGGATTCCGTCCTTGCGTACGGCGGCGAGCACGGTCGGCAATGCCGCGTCCACCGGCAGTGCGAACACTGCCATCGCCGGTGCCAGCAGATGCCCCGCTGCATCGAGCACACCCGACCAGTCTAGGAGCGACGCGACCATCGCGATTGCGAAGAAGGTTGGAAGCGCCGTGCCGAAGAACGCCCAAACTATCCCTCGTGCCTCCGCGCCGACTGCCGCGAACGAGGGCAGGGTGAGGAAGGTGCGCTGCTCGATGAGGAGTGTGTTGAGCGGCGACCGCGCGGCTGGGTCGCTGGTGAGGCGCGCGTACACGAGCGTTGCCGCGACAAGCAGCGCGAGGTACGGGACGACGAGACTGCTTCTGCCCGCGGCGGCGAAGACCGCGAGGGTCGCGCCGAGCTGGTACGAACAGGCGGCACCGAAGGCGATCGCGCCGACGGTTGTCGGCCGGGTGCAGGCAGAGCAGGCGGATGTCGAGATGATCGCCGGGACGTTGCAGCCGAAGCCCATCAGCGTCCGCGTCACGTCGCGCCCGTGCAAGCCAACCGGCCGCAATAGGGGGTGGAGCGTCGTCCCGATGCGGTCGTTGAGACCACTCGTCTTGTAGATGCCGATCACCACCGCATAGATCAGCACGGTGGGGACCGCCCACGCGAACAACAGCGGCCCCATCGTGAGCAAGCCGTAGTCGCCCGCGAGCACAGTTCCGACCGGTCCCGGCCAGTGCACTATCCGCTCGGCCAGGGGTGTCGTGCCCGCCTCGGCCAGCGGCTCTAGCCAGGCGGCGATCTGGTTCGCACCGAGCACGGCGAGCAGCGCCGGCACGATGAGGAGGACGACTGCGGTTGCTGGACCTGCGCCCTTGTGGTCAAGGACGCCGCGCCGCGGCTCGATCCGCCACCCCGCCCTCACAGGCGTTCGCCTATGGCGGACTGTGCCGGGTGCCGTGATGGCTGCCTGCAATTCCTCGAGCGCCGCGGCATCGGGACGGCGCGCGTCGAGCACCACGAATGGCAGCCCGGTCTCCAGTGCCATGCGCCCGATCGTTTCGCGAGCCGCGGCATGGTCGGCGACGAGGTCCCAGCGCGTAACGGCGATACTTGCTCGCCTCCCCAGGACGAGCGGCAGCAAGAGGTCAAGGTCCTCGTCGAGCTGCGTCGCAGAGGCGACGAGCAACACTTCGTCCGCGTCCGAGAGCGCCTCCAACGTGAGCTGCACGGTGTCGGCATCTGAGGCGCGGTGCAGCCCCGGCGTGTCCACGAAGACGCGGCTGGAGGTAGTGTACTCGCCGCAGGACACGGTGGTGCCGCGGAAGTTCACGCTCCGCGCAGGCTGGCCCGTCAGGGCACGGACCAGTGCGGACTTGCCGACGCTTTCGCGTCCCAGGAGGAGCGTGGTGCAAGGCGCCGCGACATCGAAGTCACGGTGTTCAGCACTCGCAGGATTCATGGCAGCCAGTGAGGTTGTCGAGGTACATCCCCGTCGCTCGGCGGAATGCAACGGCATCCGTCGTGTCCATTCCGAGGCGCTGTGCGATCGCATTCGCGACGACCGCGAAGCGCTGGCGGAACTTGTAGATGAAGCAGAAGCTCACGCCCCGGTGCTGGAGCATCGGGCCGGATATGAACAGGCCGGGCACGAGCGTGGATTCGTCTGCCTCTTCCGTGACGACGGGGAGGCCGGACTCGTCGTATTCGATCATGCCGTCGAGGTGGCCGAGCGATCCCGCGAAGCCCGTAGCTAGGATCGGGCGCGTCTCGCTCGCCCACTCGCGGCCATCCGAGTCTTTGACGACCCAGGTGTCTCCGTCCTTGCGCACCGACGTGATGTTGGCATCCTCGACGAAGTCCACGAAGCCAGTGTTGTGTGCCTTTTCGAGACGTTCGCGGGTATATGGGGAGAGGGCGATGCTCGGGTCCGGTGCATCGCTCTTCCAGGACGCTGTCCGCGCCAGCACGGTCACGCTCTTTTGCAGCTGCACGAGCGAGACGGCTGCATCGGCGGCGCTCTCGTGGCCGCCGATCACCGTAAAGCGGTCGCCCTCAAGTTCCTGCCATGTGCCAACCTCGGCGGAAAGGCAGCAGTATTCGGCACCGGCGAATGAATGGCGCTCCGGGTACTGGAACTCTCCGGCCGCCCAGATGACATGTCGCGCCCGCACCGGTCGGTCGGTCGTCGTGAGGGTGAACGTTCCGTTGTCTTCGGTCGTGAGAGAGCAGACATCGATGCTAGGTTCCACGGGGAGCTGATAGTGCTGAGCGAGGGCGTCGAGGTACTGCGCGTAGTCGCTTCCGCTGGGGTGTTCGCGGTCGAGAGTGTAGGCGGGCGAAGTGCCGGGGACGATCGCGTTGAGGTCGAGCAACCCAAACGCGTTCGAAGTGAACGACGGTGTGATGAATCGCATCTCTTCCGGCCATCGCAGGAACGAGGCACCGACCTCGTGGCGATCGAGGACGACGATGTCGTCAACGCCGAACTCCCTGAGGGCGGCCGCGCATCCGAGCCCAGCCGCCCCGGCACCCACAATCGCGACCTGGTATAGGCTCGACCGTTCCGGGGCTTGATCCCGCTGCTGTAGTGTGTCCTCTTCGTTCATGCGACCTTTCCTCCCAAGTTCTAGGTCAAGTTCCGTAGTATTGCAGTGTTGATACCTACTGTCAATGCTTCTGCCTTGCTCGGGACTGGCGCGTCGGCGCGAGAAAGTTTGCAGTACAGGACGCCGCGGACGGAAGTGGTGGGCCCGCAGGGATTCGAACCCTGGACACTCGGATTAAAAGTCCGATGCTCTACCAAGCTGAGCTACAGGCCCACTTTCGCTATGCAGGTACACACAATTTTAGGCGGGCTGACGGGGCGTTTCAAGGTTAAGTCAGCCGGGAAGAATGCGCATTAAGTCCATTCCGCCTATGGGAGAAGGCTAGGGCAGGGGCAAGAGCCTGCATGTCAAGCCGCGCAATTGCCTTTGCTACGGACAAAAGTGAGCCTTATTATTCCCCGCGAGAAGAAATGTTTAACGCTGATGCCGAAGCGCTAAACACCTGCTCTGTCGGGAAGACGCGGATTTCGTGGGGCGGCCAGTAGCGCACCCAAGCCCTGCCGACGATGTGCTCCAGTGGTACGGTGCCCCAATCGCGCGAGTCGTTGCTGTGCCGGCGGTTGTCGCCCATCACGAAGTAGGAGTTCGCTGGCACGATGAGCTCTTCCATCTCGTCGAAGTCGTCCAACTCTGCGTAGTCTTCCTGTACCCGTGTGCCGTTGATATAGGTGCGCCCGTCGCGAATCTCGACCGTGTCGCCCGGCACGCCCATCACGCGCTTCACGAAGTCTCGAGTCGGGTCGTTCGGAGCGTTGAATACGACCACTTCTCCGTGCTGTGGAGGATGGAATGGGAAAATGTGGGTGCCCCGCGCTACATCGTCCCTCTGCGCAGAGATGTTAACGGTCTCGCCCACGCTCAGATGGCGGTATATGACCTTGTTGACCAGCAGATACTGCCCCTGCGCCAGCGTCGGGTACATGCTCGCGCCTTCGACCTGATAAGTCTGTACGGCGAATTGTATGCCGATGAACAGCAGCAGCGACAGGATTATCGTCTCGATTATCTCTCGAATTGCGGCGCGCATCTGTCTCCGTTGTCGGTGTTCACGGTCGTCTTGGGTGATGACTTGCCTTCACTCCCATCCTAGCCTTTACCCGTCAAGCCTGTACCCATTGAGAATGAAGGGAACCGCACGAATTGGGTGAATGCAATGGCGCATGTATTATAGCGTAATAAGCTGGCGGCAAATATAATTCTCTGATGAACATCGGTGACTTGGAGCTTATCAGACGCAGCAAAGAAGGCGACCTCAAGGCGTTCAACGAGATTGTCGAGCGCTATCAGAGGCAGGTTTTCAATACCGCCGCGCGCATTCTCGGCAGCACCGCGCACGCCGATGACGCCACGCAGGAGACTTTCATTTCCGCCTACCGCGCGATAGGCAAGTTTCGCGGCGTCAACCTCGCGCCGTGGCTGCTGCGAATCACTAAGAATCAGTGCTACGACATGCTCCGGGCGATGCGCCGCCGTCCTGCCGATTCTCTGGAAGAAAACCTGACGAATCCGTCGTTCCAGCCGGTAGAGCGCGGCGGCGGTCCGGAAGAAGCCACGCTGCAAACCGAACTCGCGGCGGAAATCCAGCGCGCCATACTCGCATTGCCCGAAAGCCAGCGTCTGATTATAACGCTGGTCGATGTGCAAGGCTTCAGCTACGACGAGGCGGCGCAGGTGGCGGGCATATCCAAAGGCACGGTCAAGTCGCGGCTGAGCCGTGCCAGAGCGCGCGTCCGCGACCATCTGCGCGGCGTAGGGGAACTTTTGCCGCCCGAATTTCGTCAGACATTATAACGGTGCAATACACGAGCTAAGCCATGAGTGCCATAAGCACATTCTTGAAAAACAGGCGATGCGCCAAAATCCGGTCGCTGCTATCCGCGTACATCGACGGCGAAACCAGCGCATCGGAATCGCGCCGCGTGCAAGAACATCTGGCAACATGCGCCGAGTGTGCCGCCGAACTAGAATCGCTGCAAGCCACTGCAATGCTGCTTGAACGCCTGCCCCAACTCGAACCGCCTCGCTCTTACGCGCTAACACCGGCGCAAGCGACCGAAGCAGCGCCGCAGCGCCGGTTCCCCTCGTTCGAGACTTTCACGGGCGGGTTGGCAACCGCGGGTGCGGCTTCGCTGGTCGTGGTGCTCGTGGTGGGATTGGTGTTTTTGGCGCGTCTGGGCTTTATGGGTTCGGCCGCTGCGCCTGCTGCCGCACCTGCCCAACAGATGGCAGCACCTGCCGCGCCTGCTCAACAGATGGCCGCTCCCGCTGCCGCGCCCGCATCTGCACCTGCTGCGCCTGCACTCGCACCTGCTGCGCCTGCCGCCGCGCCAACACTGGCTCCAATTTCACCAGTCCCGGCTGCGGCTATGGCTGCACCCGCTTCAACAGTTGTTCCCGTCCCGGCAGCCGCCATACCACAAGCTGCACCCGCTCCGACGACTGCACCGGCGCCTGCAGCGGCTGGCACGTCACTTATGAGGGCAGAGCAGGAAAGCGAAGAGGGCGCAATAGAATCCGCCGCGATTGACGCCGCGGACGTCGAGGCAACTGCAACCGCAGAAGCGCATATTGCGGCGCAGGCAACATACGAGGCGCAGCTTGCGGCTTCTCAGGCGGCCGCCACTGCTGCCGCGCAGGAACAGGTGAAGTACGCTACCGCGCGGGCGCAGTGGGAGGTTGAGCAAGCGGAACGCGCAGAAGCACAGGCAGAGAAGCAGCGCGCGATTGAAGCGACCTACGAAGCACAACTCTCGGAAGCGTATGCCGCGGCAACTGCGCGGGCGAATGCGCCGGTGAGCGAGGCGACGGCGCAGGCGAAATCGGTTGAAGTTCAGGCGACTGATCAATCTGCGCCGAGTGAGCCTGTGATTCCGGTGTGGGTGCTAGTGATGATTGGCGGCGTGGCACTCGCGGCGGCGGCGGCGACTGCCGCCGGGCTGATGCGAAGGCGCGCGACAAACAACATCGATGAACAAAATGAGCAGGATGGGAACAATTAGCGGCTTTCTAGCGTTATATGATATGAATGGGCAATTGGATGCCCACAATTGTGAAAAGCGAAAGTAAAGAAAGGAACAGGAGGAATGCGATGAACCGGACAAGAAAGACGGCGGCAATTCTGACAGCGGTAGCGGCTGTAGTCGCCATATTCGCGGTAGTGGCAATGGACAGGAGTCAGGTGGCGGCGGCGGTGGCGGGATTGCCCGACTCGGGGCTTAATCCAGTTTTGCCGGATACGCCCGCGGCTTACGGCAGCGACGGCGCAGGCATCTGGGTATCCGGGTCAGGCACTATCTCGGTCGAGCCGGACCTCGCTTTGCTGGATGTCGGAGTGGAGACCAGAGCGGCTAATGTATCGGACGCCAACAGTCAGGCGTCAATGGCGATGGATGCCGTAATCACGGCGCTGAAGGCGCGGGGCGTGCAGGACAAGGACATACAGACGGGGCGCTTCAGCATATATCCGCGCTACGAATATGTAGAAGAGGAAGTGGAAGGTGTCCGCAGCAGCAGGGAGGTTCTGGTCGGCTACCGCGTCAGAAATAACGCTACGGTGAAACTGCGTGACTTGGATGCGGTTGGCGAGGTCATAGACGATGTGGTAACGGCGGGCGGCGATAATGTTCGCATAAGCAACATCAGCTTCACGCTGGAAGACCCGAAGCCCAAGATGTCGGAACTACGTGAGATGGCGGTTGCCGACGCTCAGGCTAAAGCTGAACACCTCGCCGAGCTGTCGGATGTTTCGGTCGGACGGCTGATTTACATCAGCGAAGGCGCGGCATCGCCATCCATCAGGGACTTCGCCAGGGAGAGTCTTGGCGCTGGATACGCATTCCCGGCATCTGCCGCCCTTCTCGCGGCGCCTGTCAGAGGAGGCGAGGTTACGCTCTCGCTCAGTGTGCAGGCGGGGTTCGCGATTTATTAGGCGTCAGGTGTCAAGTGTCGGTGACATTGTGAACTTGCGGTGATATTGAAGAATGCGATTCACCGTACCGCCCAGACTCCCGCCTGTGGGAGAATGACGATATGAAAGTCACTGCAAGGCAATAGTACCGCGTCGGAAAGAAATGGCGGGCGTTTCAGTATATGGAATGCCCGCTTTTGCTTGAACGCTGCATTTATTGGCGTTTCGGAGGCGTATGCTCCTATATCTCCAAGCCGCAAGTTGCTAGAATGTATTCCCATATTCTGATGACAGTATGAGGACAGGCACAACATACGCTGCGCGATTGGGAGTTCGGAATGACCGTTCTTAGCGATAACACGATAAAGACGCTTATGGCAGAGGGCGAGATTGTGGTGGACCCGCTGGGCGAAGGCTGCATTCAGCCCGCCAGCGTGGATGTGCATCTTGACGGGCAGATTCTCGTATTTCGCAATTCGCGCCGCCCGTACATCGATGTGCGCGAAGATATGAGCGACTTGACCGAGATGGAGGAGATTCGCGAGCAGCCGTTTATGCTGCATCCGGGCGAGTTCGTGCTGGGCAGCACGCTAGAAATGATCGAGCTGCCCGATGACCTTGTGGCGCGGCTCGAAGGCAAAAGCTCGCTCGGGCGCATCGGCTTGCTCATTCACTCCACCGCCGGGTATGTCGATCCCGGCTGGAAGGGACACCTGACACTCGAACTGAGCAATGTGGCGAACCTGCCCATCACGTTGTACTACGGAATGAAGATTGGCCAGCTCTCGTTCCTGCGATTGTCCACGCCGGCGGACAGCCCATACGGGTCGCCCGGGCTGGGCAGCAAGTATCAAGGACAGAGCATCCCGACTGCCAGCCGCGCGTACAAGGACTTCAAGAACGGCAATGGATAGCGTGCATACGCGGCACATTGAGCGCGCCTTGGATCTCGCTTGGGCGGCGCTCGGCACCACCAGCCCAAATCCTACCGTGGGCTGCATTATCGCGCGCGGCGATGCTGTCATCAGCGAGGGTTGGACGCAGCCGCCCGGACAAGACCACGCGGAGGCGATGGCGCTGCGACTCGCGGGCGGTAAGGCACGCGGCGCTACTTTGTATGTAACGTTAGAGCCCTGCAACCACTACGGTCGAACGCCACCGTGCGCCGATTCCATAATCGCGGCGGGCATTCGCGAGGTGCATATCGCGGTGGACGACCCGAACCCGAATGTCGCGGGCGGCGGCGCAGCGCGTCTGCGCGAAGCCGGTATCACCGTGCATACCGGCGAATATCCGGCGCATATCACTTCGGACGCGCACCGGCTCATCGAAGCGTTCGTCAAGCACAGCAAGACGCGCATGCCGTTCGTTACCGCCAAGTATGCTATGAGTCTAGACGGTAAGATTGCGGCGCGTACCGGAGATTCCAAATGGATTAGCGGCGAGCAATCGCGCGGCTACGCGCATCTGTTGCGCAAGCGCTCAGACGCCATCATGGTCGGCATCAACACCGTTCTCGCGGACAACCCGCAGCTCACCGCGCGCGATTCAGACGGCAACGCGCTCGAACATCAGCCGCTGCGAGTAATTCTGGACAGCCATGCCCGAATGCCCCGGAATGCCGCGATGCTGCGCGCACCCGGCGATACTCTCGTCGCAGTCGCGGATGCCGACGATGACAACCTGCCTGCTTGGGACGGCGCGGAAACCATCAACGTGCCGCGCGGCGCGGACGGCGGCGTGGAATTGCGCGCGCTGCTTGCCACGCTGGGCGAGCGCGACATCACCGGCGTTCTGGTCGAAGGCGGCGGCGCGGTGATAGGCTCGCTTTTTGACCTGCGCCTTGTGGACAAGGTTGTCGCATTTGTCGTGCCCGTTATAATAGGTGGACGCGGTGCGATTTCGCCGGTCGCCGGCGCGGGAATCGACGATATGGCGGACGCGATGCGCCTGGGCGATGTGCAAATGCTGCGATTTGGCGAGGATATTGCGATTATAGGTTATACTGGCGCATACGAAAGTGGATGATGGGAGAGAACCGAGGGTCTTTCGATTATTCATATCGTTTCGAGCGAAGCGAGAAATCTAAAGCCGGAAACAGGTTTTGAATGCAACGATCCCTGCTTTCGCAGGGACATGCTTCAGATTCCTCACTGTGTTCGGAATGACAGAAAATAGCGCGGAGAAACAGAGACAGCGCGGAATGACAACATTAGGGATTTGTGAAATCGTCTAAATTCACAAACAGCGCGAGCGAACGGCGAAAATCACAGGAGAAACGGCGATGTTCACAGGGATAGTGGAAGAGGTCGGTGAGGTCAAGGCTGCTGGCGAAGGCAGGTTGGTTATCGGCGCGTCTGAAGTGCTGAGCGATGTCAAAATCGGCGACAGCATCTCGGTCAACGGCGCGTGCCTCACCGTTACGACCTACGCCGCCGACGAATCTACATTCAGCGTCGATGTGGTGCCGGAGACGCTGCGCCGCACAAATCTTGGCGAACTCGAAGCCGGCTCGCCCGTCAATCTCGAACGCTCCATGCCCGCGTACGGTCGCTTCGGCGGGCACATGGTTCAGGGGCATGTGGACGGCACAGCCACAATACGCTCTATCGAGAGCGAAGGCGACGCTCTGATGGTCATCTTCGACGCGCCAATCCATGTGATGCGCTATGTTGTGGAAAAAGGCTTCATTGCTGTGGACGGGGCAAGCCTTACCATTGTAAACTGTGATAACTTTTCATTCAGCATTACAATAATCCCGCATACGCGCGACAATACGGTGTTTGGTAGCAAAGGCGCTGGAGATAAGGTGAACATCGAAGTGGACATAATGGCGAAGTATGTCGAGCGCCTCGCGCTTGCAACCCGCCAACCCGTGGATACGGCAGAAGAGCTCTAACATGACGATACAGGAGGCTGAAAATGCCGCTGTCTAGCATTAACGACGCAATCAAGGACATCAAAGCGGGCAAGATGGTCGTCGTCGTGGACGACGAGGACCGCGAGAACGAAGGCGACCTTGCTATGGCGGCGGAGCTGATTACGCCGGAAGCGGTAAACTTCATGGCGATGGAAGGGCGCGGTCTAATCTGCGTTCCGATAATTCCGCAGCGCCTCGAGCAGCTCCGCATCCCCATGATGACTTACAACAACACGGCGCGGATGGGCACGGCGTTCACCGTATCCGTCGATGTGCTAGACGGCGCGACCACCGGCATATCGGCGCATGACCGCGCGGCGACGATAAAGGCGCTGATAGACCCGCGCACGAAGCCGGAAGACCTCGCGCAGCCGGGACACATTTTTCCGCTGCGCTATACCGAAGGCGGCGTGCTGAAGCGCACCGGACACACCGAGGCGGTCGTCGATCTGGCGCGGCTTGCCGGCTTGCAGCCTGCGGGCGTTATCTGCGAGGTTGTCGCAGACGATGGCAATATGGCGCGAATGCCGGATCTGGAAAAATTTGCCGAGAAACACGACCTGAAAATCGTGGCGATAGCGGACATCATCGCCTTTCGTCAAGAACACGAGCGGCTAATCGAGCGCGTGTCTGAGGCGCGCGTGCCGACAAAATACGGTGTGTTCACGGCAGTTTCGTACAACAGCCTCGTTGACAGGCATGAGCATGTCGCGCTGGTGAAGGGCGAAATATACCCGGACAAGGCAACGCTTGTGCGCGTGCATAGCGAGTGTCTGACCGGGGATGTGTTCGGGAGCATACGGTGCGACTGCGGCGACCAGAGGGACCTCGCCCTTAAAGCAATCGGCAAGGAGGAATCCGGCGTGTTCCTGTATATGCGTCAGGAAGGGCGCGGCATCGGTATCCACAATAAGCTGAAGGCATACGCGCTGCAAGACGATGAAGGGCTGGACACGGTTGACGCGAACATCAGACTGGGTTTCCCGCCGGACGCGCGTCAGTACGGTGTCGGCGCGCAGATTCTCGTCGATCTCGGCGTGCGCAAGATGCGTTTCCTGACGAACAATCCGAAAAAGCGCGTGGGCATCGAAAGCTTCGGGCTGGAGCTGGTAGAGCAGGTGCCGCTTATCGCGCCCGTGACCGAAGAGAATCGCCGATACATGGATACGAAGATTCAGCGAATGGGGCACATACTAGACCTAGACTCCGCGCCGACGGATGACTTGGCGGCTGGGGGATAACCAATGAGCGTGGAATTGCAGGGCGGCATGAATGGCGAAGGGCTGCGAGTCGCCATAGTGGTCGCGACATTTAACGACTTCATCACATCGCGGCTGCTTGATGGCGCGCGCGCTGCGCTGTCCCGGCATGGCGTGCGCGACGACGACGTGAGTGTGGCGTATGTGCCAGGTTCGTTCGAGTTGCCCTTGACGGCGAAGAAGCTGGCGGAATCGGGCCAATACGACTCGGTAATATGCCTTGGCGCCGTGATACGCGGCGAGACAGACCACTACGAGCATGTGGCGGGCGAAGCGGCAAAGGGCATCGCCAACGCAGGTTTCAACAGCGGTATCCCCGTAATTTTCGGCGTGCTAACTACCGATACACTGGAGCAGGCGATCAACCGCGCAGGCGGCAAGCAAGGCAACAACGGCTACGGCGCCGGCCTAACCGCCATCGAAATGGCGAACCTATTGCGCGCCTTGGACACGCAGTAGGCATCCGCGCGGACGAATGCTGCGCTATCATTCTTGATATAGCGCCCTTATCCTGCTAAAATTATAGTTCAGGTTGGGGATTCGTCTAGTGGTAGGACGACAGACTCTGGATCTGTAAGCCGGGGTTCGAATCCCTGATCCCCAGCCAGCCGATATGTTGTGTGGCGCATTCGTCTAGCGGCCAAGGACACCGCCCTCTCAAGGCGGAGACCACGGGTTCGAATCCCGTATGCGCTACCAACGTCCCCGCTTCTCTTCCCACACACCGCGCTCATATATCACTACATCCCGTATGTCGCATAGTCTCGCGTCGAGATTTACGCAACCTTTCGCCAGTTTCCTTTGGCATCTTCTCGGTGGCGTAGCGCATACCCTCTGCGGAGAATAGCGCCGAGTGCCTCTTGATGAAATCCACAACACGGTCCTGTTCCGCAAGCGACAGTTCGCGTAGTGTCCAACCCGTGCCGGTCTGCGCGAACCGCTCCTCGCTGCGAATGGTTGCGGCGCAGGTTTCCAGCATCATATCTACGAAGCCGTCGAAGTTGGCGTCGCCATGCTTTGCGAGGTTGATGAACGCGACGCTTGCCGCTCGGCGTCGCCACAGGTTGCCGGCGTTGCGCCATTTGGATATGGCGCGGGCGCATGGCTCGCCTTCAAGCCGTACAAGCGCGTCGAGCGCCTTGACACAGAACCAGTCGCAGGTGTTCCAGTCGTAGATGTATCCGTCGTCGAATAGTGAGGCGAATGGGGCAGGTTGCGCTGCCAATCGACCGCTCCGGCAGGTATGAGCGCTTCTTGCAGCATCAGGATGCCGGCGAGCTTGTCCTCTGCGTGGTCTTGGCGAAGCAGTTCCAGCGCGACGCCGACTTGGGCGGCAGGTGTCAGGCGGACGGTGATTGCTTCGGCTTCAAGCCAATCGTGCAAGGCGCGACGTATGCCCGCCATCTTGACGCCGCGAAAGGGTATGACATGCTTGAGATAACGCTCCCACCAGTCTTTTGTCTTGGTATCGGATGCGTCGTTAAGCCTTTTCTGCAAGTGGCGTAGTGTGTTTTCAGTCATCCGAAGCCCTGCCGCAGGTATCGTCCCAAGAACTCGCCGCCGATTACGTGCAGGTGCGCGTGCGGTTGGCTTTGCATGCCGTCCCTGCCGAAGTTGGATAGGATGCGGAATCCGTTCGGGCAGCGTTCTTCGCCGATCTGCGCCGCAAGGTCGCCCATGTGCGCCAGCAGGTCGCCGCTGCGCCATAGCTCGGT
The DNA here is from genome assembly GCA_009840355.1 of Chloroflexota bacterium. Lineage (NCBI taxonomy): Bacteria > Bacillati > Chloroflexota > Chloroflexota bacterium. Next base: position 23,829 of record VXNZ01000056.1, on the reverse strand, counting down.
CTGCGTCATGTGCCGGCGTGGAATGACGAGAATCTGCACCGGCACCCAGTCCAGTTGATTGTCGAAGATGATCACGCGCTCGTCTTCGTAGTGAATCGTCGCGGGTTCGGTGCGCGCCACGATGTTGCAGAACACGCAGGTGATGTTCGTCATATGCGTTAGCGTGGCTCTCTGATGCGGTAGTCCGGCGCGTCAATGCGCACGAGCCGACCGAGCGTCGCGTCTCGAATGCGCGATGCGATGGGACCGGTCTGCTCCGTGAAATCGAGCATGCCGGTTATCACGGTCGGCAGCCGATGGTTGTGCCGATGCACGAAAATCTGGTACAGCTTTTCCTCCGCCCAAGGGCTGTTGTGCTCCTGCCCTAGGTCGTCTAGTATGAGCAGCGGCGCGTTCTTCACATCTTCCAGGATGCTTTCCATCGACACGCGGTTGCGCGGATCGAATGTGTAGCGGAAGTAGTCCAGCAGTTCCGGCACGAACGCGAAGAACACCGTGTTGCCCAGTTCGAGCTGCGTGTTGGCGATGGCGACTGCGAGATGCGTCTTTCCCACGCCCGTCGGGCCGAACAGAGTCAGCCAGCCTTGCGGATTGTCCGCGTATCGGACGGCGGCAAGCGCGGCATTTTGAAGGCTTGCCTGCTCGCCTGCGCGCGGGTTGTTGCCGCGCACATCGAAAGTCTCGAATGTCATGCCGCGCAGCATTTCTAACGCCACTCGCCCTAGATTGTGCGCCTTTGGTTTGTGGTAAGTGCCGGTCTGCACCACGCGGCTAAGCCCCGCCGTCTGCAGGCGGCTGCGGATGTATGGGTCTAGTTCCGTGAGGTCACTCGCGGTCGTTACAACCGTGGGCAGTTCGGCATTGAAACGGTGGTTGATGACCTGCTGCAACTTCTCTTCCGCCCAAGACGTGGAGCTGTGCGCGCCCAAGCCGTCCAAGATGAGCAGCGGCGCATCGACAACCTGCGTGTACAGGTCGCTATATGTCAATTCGCTGCTCGGTGCGTAGGTGGCGCGCAGGTGGTCGAGCAGGTCCGGCACATGCATGAAGAATACGACATGCTCCGACTTGATGCAGTGATTGGCGACTGCGGCGGCGAGGTGCGTCTTGCCGCTGCCATTAGGACCGGTGAGAACCAGCCATCCCGACGGGTTTTCCGCGAACTCGGCGGCGGCGCGACATGCCTCTGCGAACAGTTCGCGGCTGTCGGCGTCTTGGGCGATGCCTTCAGGCTTGAGCGTATCGAAGGTGAAGCGCGCCAGATGTCCGAGATTGCTGTATCGTAGCAGCCTGCTCAACCGCTCGTCTGATAGTCGTTGCTGCTGGCAGACGCAGGTTATCACCTGCCCAAAGTTAGGATGTCCGACGACGACATCGGGCGTGTACCATCCTCTGCCGCCGCATATAGGGCAGGCATCTTCGTCCCGCTCGTCGGTTGGCGGCAAGGGCGGTTCGCCTATCGTGCCGTTGGACGCGCCGTTGGACGCCTGCCTAGTAGCGGCTAATCTTTTGAGAATGTCTCCTAGATTCTCCATCGCCTTGACCTCGCCTTCTGCCTTCTCGCTCCCAGTTTTCGAGGATGCGCACGATGTAGCGCCAATTGCGCGCGTTGTGCAGCGCGGCTTCGCGGAAGGCGTCCGCTATCCATTCGGTCGGGTAGAGCGCTTCCGCCTCCTTGAGTTCGTCTGCAATCATCGGGCTGAGCATGCCGATGTTTGATTCATACAGCGCGAAGATGTTCGGGCGTTCAACATCAGCTGTGTCCCAGGCCTCCGGTGTTGGCTCAGTCTGCGAGCGTCCCACGACGAACGCATCGGACGCCGCCTGCGCGAGTGCGCGCCTGTCCCTGTCCGTGTTCAGCGCGTATAGGCGTTCTTCCTTGCCGTCGCGTTCGATTATCGCCATTGCCAGAGTGCCGCGCCGCACGCACGTATCGAGCGACTCGCCAATCTCGGCGGCACCGCCTTGTAGCGCCGCAGCCAGCGCGCGGTCGGCAAGCGCCTCTCTGTGCGCCACGAAGCGCGGGTAGCCCTTCTTCTGCTGCAGCAGCCAAATCACGCGCAGCAGGCACTTCAGCTCGGCGATGTCGTCAATCTGCTCGAGCAGCGTGCCGAACAGCGGCGCCGGCGCCGGTATGCTGCGCACGCGGTCGGGGAAGCCGCTAAACTTCATTGTAGGCATACTCCGGCGTGGGTGTGGTTTCAAGGCTCTCAAAGCGCACTAGGTCGTTGCGGAAGTACAGCGGCACAGTGCCAACCGGCCCGTTGCGGTGCTTGGAGAAAATTATCTCCGCGATATTCTGCGGATACGGTTCGGTCGGGTTGCGCTTTTCCCAGTCTTCCTTGCTGACATAGACATCCTCTCGATGGATAAACGCCACGACATCCGCGTCCTGCTCGATGCTGCCGCTTTCGCGCAGGTCAGACAGCAACGGACGGTGGTTGGGGCGCTGTTCGATTGCGCGGGATAGCTGGGAGCAAGCGATCACCGGAATATCCAGGTCGCGCGCCATGCCCTTGATGGAGCGGGAAATCTCGCCCATTTCCTGCGCGCGGTTGTCGATGCGTCCGCCGCCGCCGATGAGCTGCAAGTAGTCGATTATGACCAAGTCCAGCCCGCGTTCGGACTGCAGGCGGCGCGCTTTGCCGCGCATATCCACGATGGTCTGGATTGGCGTGTCGTCGATGTACATCGGCAGGTCGGACAGCACGCCGATGGAGTCCAGCAATCGCGATTCTTCGTCGTTGCTCAGCAGCCCGATGCGAATGCGGTAGCTATCGACATTCGCCTCGCTTGCGAGCAGGCGCATGCCAATCTGGTCGCGGCTCATCTCAAGGCTGAAAATGCCGACACGGTTGCCGCTCTCAGCCGCGCCGCGCGCGATGTTGAAGGCGAGCGTGCTCTTGCCAAGGCTAGGGCGGGCGGCGACGACAATCATGTCCGAGCGCTGCATGCCGTTGCCCAGCAGGTTATCTATGCCGGGGAATCCGGTCGTTACGGGCGCGATGTGCGAAGCATCCTGCCCGTGCATTGCGGTGCTCTCTTCCAAGTAGGTGTCGAGCACTTCGCGGATATGCACGAAATCGCCGGATCCCTGCCCGGCGCGGATGCGGAACAGCAGGTCCTCGGCTCTGGCGAGCGCGGCGTCCGTATCGGCGTCGCTCTCGTTGAATCCAATGTCGGAGATGCGCCCGCCCACATCGATCAGCTGGCGCATAATGGATGTGCGCTGCACAATGCGCGCGTAGTACTCGATGTGCACCGAAGTCGGCACGACCATGACGAGATGGCTCAGGTACGCGCTGCCGCCGAGCGGCTCAAGCTTGTCTTGCAGGCTCAACTCGTGCGCGACGGTGATTTGGTTAATCGCCTCGCCGCGCTCGAACAGCGCAAGGAATGCGTCGTAGCACCATCGGTTCTTCTCGGTGTAAAAGTCTGTCGGACGAACGAACGAAGAGACGCGGCTCAGCGAGTCGCCGTCAATGAGTATCGAGCCTATCACCGATTCTTCGGCGTTGGCGTCGTAAGGTGGCAGACGGTCAACGTACACGGCTTACTCCTAGATGGTCGTCAGGTGTAGGCAATAGGGTATTCAAGGGCAACCGGCTGCAAGCCGTTCCCCGCCGACTGTTTAAGGATATATTGCCGTGTTGCGTCTTATGAAGCGTCGGAAGGGTTCTCTTCTTCGGAATCTGTGGAGTTTTCCGGGTCTGCCGTGTCGTCAGATTCGGCTTCGCCCTCGCCGTCAGCAGCCTCTTCTGCCTCTTCAAGCGATTGTAGCCAGGCGTCCGCGGTCGTGCCTGTCGGATAGACCAGCACTTCTATCTGCGCCTGTACTTCGGGGTGAAGCCGCACGCTCACATCGAAGCTGCCGAGCTGCCGGATGGGTTCTTCGACCTCAATGCCGCGCCGATCGATCTCGCGGTCTGCCATTTCGGACAGCTTGTCCGCGATGATAGTGTTGGTGACGGAGCCGTACAGCTGACCGCTCGCGCCGGCGCGCATTTCCACATCGATGCGCTTGCCGTTCAGCGTTTCGGACAGTTCGCGCATGTCCTGCAGCAGTCGCAGTCGCGTCTTTTCCGCCTGCTCCGCGTATTGCTTGACGCGCTGCAGCGCATTGTGCGTCGCAGGCACGGCGAACTGCTTGGGAATCAGGTAATTGCGCGCAAAGCCGTTCTTCACTTCCTTGACATCGCCGCCCTGCGCCACGCCGGCGACATCCTGCAAAAATACTACTTTCATCTCGCTACCTCGGTGTACTTGTCTGTGCGGTTAGTTATTGTTTTCTAGTTATCTATGTTGGTCAAATGGCGGTTCGTCGCCTGTGTCAGTGCGCGCGACTCCGTTGGTATTGCGTTCCCACGGCGGCGGCTCATCGAACGGCTCGCCGCGCGCTTCGGCATTTGTCTTGCGATGATACCAATCGGCTGATTCGTACATGCTTTCCGATCTGCCGCGCACCCGGCCTCGTGCTTCACCGCGTTTCTCGCCGCGTTCCTCGCCCAGAATGACGCCTTGTCTGAACATACTCTTTCCGAACATCCTCATACCTCTTGCTACCACGATGGACATCACGAACATTGAGAAGAAACCTGCCGCGGGAGAGAAGGCGACGACTTCAATGACGACCTCGCCTAAGCTCTACTGACTTGCCGCCACGAAGATTTCATACCAGCCTCTCAATGCTAACACTATTATAATCGAGACGGATGTGAGAACAAAGTAGAGCGCCTTGATGTCGTTTGGCACAGGCCAAAGCCAATCAGCGAAGCCAATACTACCGCTCTCGTTTTCGATGTCTTCCGGATCTGGATATGGCAAGAATGACGCTCTAATTCTAGTCAGTCATAATTAGGTTCACGCACTTCCTGACTTTCAACATTCTCGCGCGCGTAGTTAGATTACGAACAATTGTATCACAAATGTTTGTCTTTAAGCAAAGAAACGGCTGAACACTTCATTGCCTAGCATACGCCCGCGGTGCGTCAGCCGCAGTGCGCCGTCTTGCTCTCGGAGCAGACTAAGTGCCCGGAGTTCGTCGAGCGTGTTGGCGTAGAACGCGGACGGCGGAGCGCCGAATCGCCGTTCAAACGCGCTGACGCTTATCCCTTCGTCTAGGCGCAGTCCCATCATCATCGTCTCCGCCATCTCCAGTTCCATGTCGATATACTCAATCTCGTCCACGACGGGCACGCTGTCTATCGTGGCGCGTATCGCTGGGTTATCGGTGTTCACCCTAGTGTTCGGTGCCGGGGCTGCCGCCGCATCCTGCGCCATATCATGCAGCAGGCGTATGTACTCGCGCGGAGATTTTAGCGCGTTGAAGCGATAGTCGCCGATGTACGAGTGCGCGCCGGGCCCCACGCCGAGATACGGTTCGTTGCGCCAGTATGTCAAGTTGTGGAGGCTGCGCTTGCCGTCTTGCGCCCAATTGGATATTTCGTAATGTCGGTATCCCGCGCGGCGCATCTCGTCCTGTGCCCGTATGTACATATCGGCGGCGAGATCGGCGTCCGGCTTCGGCATGCTGCCTTGCTCCACCCAGCGTTCCATCGGCGTGCCGCCTTCCAGCGTCAGGCAGTACATGGATATGTGCGGCGGCGACAAGTCCAACGCCCGCGATAGCGTGTCCTGCCACTGCTCGGCGCTCTGCTGCGGCAAGCCATACATCAGGTCAATGCTGATGTTGTCTAACCCCGCAGTGGCAGCCTGACGGTAGGCATTCGCTGCGTCCGCTGCGTTGTGTTTGCGTCCCAGCGTACGCAAGAGGTCGTCGTCGAAGCTCTGCACGCCGATGCTCAAGCGATTGATGCCGCAATCCAGGTACGCCTCAAGCTTGTCCGCACTGAAGTCGCCGGGGTTCGCCTCTAGCGTAACTTCAGCGTCCGCCTGCACATCGAACGCGGCGTGGATCGTCCTCATAGTACGGATAATATCGCCGGCGGGCAGATACGACGGTGTGCCGCCGCCGAAGAATATGGTATGTACTTTCGGGCGGTGCAGCAGCCTGCCCCACAGCACGATTTCAGAATGCAGCGCCGCCATGTACGACGGCATCAGAGGCTCGATTGCGGCGTATGTGTTGAAGTCGCAATACGGGCACTTCGTCTCGCAGAACGGTATGTGGACATAGAGCGAAATGGGCATCGGGACGCGCTCTGACATGGATATGCGCTCAGACGCGGCGGGTTCGGCTGTTGACATTGTGTTCCTGCCTAGACATTGAACAGTACATGCATAATGTCGCCATCCTGCACGATGTAGTTCTTACCCTCTTGCCGCAGCATCCCGTTCTTGCGCGCCTCCGCGAGGGTGCGGCAGCTGACCATGTTGGGGAATGTTACGACCTCGCCGCGAATGAAGCCGCGCTCTAGGTCGGAATGAATCTGTCCTGCCGCCTTCACCGCGGATGTGCCGCGCGTTATCGGCCAAGCGCGCACCTCGTCTTCGCCTACTGTCAGGAACGAGATTAGGTCGAGTGCTTCGTAGCACAGGTTTATCACACGGCTGAGTCCGGATCCGCCCACAATACCGAGCGATTCGCGGAACTCGAACTCGTCCTCAGCATCCATCTGCCCGAGTTCCATTTCGAGCTTGCCGCACAGCGCGGCGGTGCGGATTCGCTCAGTCCGCACTTCATCCGCAAGCCGCCGTTCTATGGACCCGATGTCGTCGATACGGTCTTCACCCACATTGACCACCACGATGAGCGGCTTTGCGGTGAGAAGCTGAAAGCCCGATAGCAGCCGCAGTTCGTCGTCGTTCAGCGTCTGGTCGCGCACATGCATGCCCGCTTCGAGGTTGTCCCGAACGCTTGTCAGCAACGCCTGCTCTTTATTCAGCGCGTCTCGTTCCGCAGTCTTCGCGCCCTTGAAGCCTTCCGCGACTCGCTGCAAGCGGCGCTCTAGAATGTCCAAGTCGGAAATCGTCAGCTCGAACAGCAGCGTATCGATGTCGCGGAATGCGTCGATGCTGTCGGCGATGTGCGGCACGGACGGGTCGTCGAAATCGCGCGCGACCATTAGTATTGCGTCCGCGCGCTGCAGGGTGTTCAGGTATTCGCCACCGATGCTTTGCGTCTTGCCCAGCCCTTCAGGCGCTGCGGGCAGGTCGGCGTATGTAACTTCCGCGTTCACCTTGCGCTTGGGGTTGAATATGCCGTTCAGGACATCGAGGCGCTCGTCCGGCACTTTTGCCGCGCCAAGATTGATGCGGTTGGCGTATGCAGCGACCTGCGCAGAACCGCGCGTCGCCGCGTTGAATATCGTGGTCTTGCCGCTTTGGGGAAGTCCGATTATCGTTATTTCCATATTTGCAGTGAGTATCCTAATTGCTATTCTGAAAGGGTAGGGCGCTGCCTAGACGGTGCGCTTTTAAGTGGAGTCTTTTGGGCGTCTGTTGAATGCGTAGTGTTCACTTGTTCGGCTTGTCGTCTTCCACGATGCGCGCAGAGCCGTCTATGATGTTGCCGTCGGCGTCCGGAGACGGCGCTTTGCCGCCGCCAAGGTGTTCGCGCAGCACATCGCTTGGAATCGACAGCAGGAACAGCGTTCCCGTCGCGACGATAGCAACAATGTCGTCCAGCCATCCCAGCCCAATCAAAAAGTCGGGTATGATGTCAAAGGGAGACAGAAGATAGACTATCCCGGCGGGAATGATAAACTTCGACCAGATTGGAACGCGCCTATCGAGCATCAGCCGCATTATCAAGCGCCCAATGCCGGATCGCGCCAGCATCCAGAGCAGTGATGGTTTGAGCATAGCAATTCGCCCCCAAGTGTTCCTTTACATTATAACCTGTTAGGACAATACTTGGGATAATTGCGGTTCCTTAAGACGATTTCACAAATGCAATTTATACCTGTCATTTCGAGCGAAGCGAGAAATCTAAAGTCGGAAACAGGTTTGCATGCAACGATTTCAGATTCCTCACTGCGTTCGGAATGACATGGGAGTAGGTTCGGAATGACAAAAACAGCGCGGAATGACAGCATTAGGGATTTGTGAAATCGTCTCATCCCTATCGTCTCTTCCCGTTTGGAAGGCTAGATTGGGGCGAGCTGCGAACTATTCTCAGCCAGATTAGAACAAGCCAAATTAGGGCAATCGAAAATGATCCATCTGATTTACGGCGAAGACTCGCTTGCCGTCGAAGAGACGCTGAAGTCCCTGCGCGTGGATGACAGTGCAGGCGACCTGTATGATGTGAACACGACCACGTTGAACGGCGCGTCGGTCAGCCTGCCAGAACTTGAGGCGGCATGGAGCACCATCCCGTTTATGGCGGACAAGCGCACCGTGATAGTGCGCGATCTGCTGGCGCGTATGCAGCCCAGAAGTGGCGGCGGCGCGCGCTCAAGAGGCGGATCGAAAAGCGCCATGGGCGAGTGGGCGGACATCGGTGACCGTCTGGCGCATGTGCCGCAATCTACCGATCTGATATTCATCGACGGCGATGTCAAGGGCAACAACCCGCTGCTCCGCGCGATTCGTCCGCTAGCGCAAGTGCACGAGTGCAAACTGCCGTCTGTGCGCGATATGCCCGCGTGGGTGCGTCAACGCGCGGACAAACTCGGCGCCGCAATCGAGCCAAGCTCCATCGCCGCGCTCGTCGATTCCATAGGCAACGACACGCGGCTAATCGACGTGGAAATGCAGAAACTCGCCCTGTATCGCTCCGGCGGCGCGATACGACGGCAGGATGTCGAGGCGTTGGTGTCGTACGCACGTGAGGCGAACATCTTCGCCGCCGTGGACGCCGCGCTCGAAGGCAGGGTAGGCGTCGCCCTCCGCATGGCGCACCAACTCTTGGACGCGGGACAGCATCCCATATACGTCATCACAATGCTGGCGCGCCAGGTGCGCTATCTTATCCTCGCCAAAGACCTGAAAGCGCGCGGCATGTCCCAAGTCGAAATAGGCAGCCGCATAAATCTGAGGAGCTACCCTCTTACAAAGACGATGCAGCAGGAGCCAAGATTCAGCGCGGAGCGATTGGTCGAAATTCACCGCAGGCTTCTCGAAGCCGACCTATCCATTAAAACCGGCGCCGCCAACGAAGAAATGGCACTCGACACGCTAATAATCGCCCTAACAGAGCGTGCATGACTACGAATGTTAGAAAGGGCGCATTTCGGGACAGACTTGCGCTGTGCGAAAACACTTGTGGAATCGTCCGGACAAACCGGATGCAAGTGCATATTGTCAAACTGAGCATGGCAAAGAATGGCGCACTATAAGCAAATCACGGAGACGGTAATCGCATGAAGTCGGCAAGACGGCTGATTGGCAATGTATCGTGGGTGGCGCTTGCCATCGCACTAATCCTTGCGCTCGTAGCGTGCGGCGACGCGGCTAACGATGCGCCGCAATCCGCGCAAGCATCGCCACCACCTTCTGCCGCGTCAGAGCAGGTTCCGACGCCAACCATTGCTCCCTCCTTAACCGCCATTGTCGCGCCATCCACTATAACGACGCCCACCGCTACTGCAGCCGCGCAGGGCACTTCCGGCACATCGACCGGCGCGACAGCGACAATTGACGCCAACGCGGATGCTGAGCGGCTGTCCGAGACGGCGATGCCACTGCTAACGCAGTTCGTCGCGGATTACAGCCCGCGACAAAGCGGCACGGCAGGCGAACTCGCGGCGGCAGAGTTCATCCGAGCGTACATGGAAGACTTAGGCTATGAGGCGAAATTACAGCGCCTTGAAGTCGAGCATATACCTTGGGACGAGCCGTTCGTAACGCTCGCCGGCGAAGGCAGGCCTGATTTCTTCTCCATCCCGCTGGCGAACACCGGCTATGGTGATGTAACCGCGCCGGTCGTCCATGTGGGCAGGGCATTTGAGGAGGACATACCGGACGAAGGTTTAGAAGGCGTTATCGCTTTGGTGGAACGCGGCGAGATTACCTTCGAAGAAAAGGTGAACCGTGTCGCGGACGCCGGCGCGGTCGCCGCCATCATATACAACAACGAACGCCAAAACTTCCGCGGCGCGCTGCAATCGGACGGCAGGATTCCCGCAGTATCGCTGCCGCGGGAGCAGGGCAGGGAGCTGCTGCGCCTGCTCGATGACGAACCTGGTTTACAAGCGCGAGTGAAGGTCGAACCCGTAAAGCTGGATTCGCAGAATGTCATCGCCGAGTTGGACGACCAACCGGCAGACTGCGGCGTAGTAGTGTTGGGCGGACACTACGACAGCGTCGCCAACACGCAGGCAGCCGGCGACAATGGCACGGGTGTCGTATCGCTGCTACTGATGGCAGGAGAACTAGCGCGTGCCAATGATGGCGAAGAGCCGCTGCCCTACGCCGTGCGCTTCTTATTCTTCGGCGTCGAAGAAATCGGGATATACGGCAGCGAGCACTACGTCGATGCGCTTAATGAAGCGGAGAAGGCAGAGATTATAGCCATGCTAAACTTCGATGCGATGGGACAGGGTGACGCCTCAATCCAAGGCAGCGCCCAACTCGCGGATATAGCGACATCCGTCGCAACAGACGCCGGCATATCGCTGAACCGAGTGCAAACCACGCGCGGCTTCGGCAGCGACCACGCACCCTTCATCAATGCGGGCATCCCCGCGCTATTTTTCTTCGGCAACGACTTCTCCATCATCAACTCACCCGACGACGTGCTGGAAGAAGTCGATCCGTCCATTATGGGCGCGCACATGGTAGTCGCGCTGGAAATGCTGCAAGAATTCGAGTGCAAGCCGCAGGAATAGGACCGGGATAGGACGATGTGGCTGGCGCGCGAATAGGCAAGAGTGTGGACGAGCTGAGAATGGGTGGAAGGGACAGTTAGAGTTCCAACTATCCCGATTTTCTGGGGTCTTTCGGTTATCGTGTCCCTCCGCTATGTCGATTCGAGCGAAGCGAGAAATCTAAAATTGCTGACTATGGGCAACCTTGTTTTCACACAGCGATTTCAGACTCTTCACTTCGTTCAGAGTGACGACCGAAAGACGCTGGGATTCGCGCCGATGCGTCTTGTGCCATAATCGGCTTGTGAATTATACTAGGGTTGTATGCGCCCGACACGCGCGCCTACTTATCTACCGAGTGAACCGCGACAATTGAACGGCAATCGCCCTACAATCGCCCCGCGTTCGGCATAATATGGACTTGCGGACGATACCGGCACAACAGACTCTCACACCTCGATTTGCCCCGACCTGACTGGATATGACGACAAGCAAGCAAGACTACTACGACCTGCTGGGCGTCCGGCGCAACGCTTCGGACGAGGACATCAAGCGGGCGTTCCGCAAGCTGGCGATGGAGTATCATCCCGACCGTAACAAGCGGGAAGGCGCTGCGGAAAAGTTCAAGGAAATCAATGAAGCCTATCAGGTCTTGTCCGATTCGCAAAAGCGCTCGGCGTACGACCGATACGGGCACGCCGGCGTCTCTGGCAACGGCGGCGCTCGGGGATTCGAGGGCTTCGACAACTTCTCGGGCTTCGGCGACATATTCGACGCGTTCTTCGGCGGCGCTACACGAACGCGACCTAATGCGCCACGTCGCGGCGCTGACCTCAAATACGCCATCACCGTAGATCTCGAAGAGACCGCGTTCGGAGTCGAGAAAGAAGTCGTCCTAGAGCGCATCGAGACTTGCCGCGCTTGCAACGGCAGCCGCAGCGCCCCCGGCAGCGTGCCGAGCATGTGCGTCAACTGCAACGGCACTGGCGAAGTTCGCCGCGCCCACGACAGCGTGTTCGGGCAGTTCGTGCAGGTCGTGCCTTGCACCGTTTGTCGCGGCGAAGGTCAGACGATTACCGACCCATGCGACACTTGCAGAGGCAGCGGCAGGGAACGCCGCACTCGCACGCTTGAGGTAGCGATACCCGCCGGCGTGGAAGACGGCGTGCAGATCAGGCTGCGCGGCGAAGGCGAAGCAGGGCACAACGGCGGCTCGCCCGGCGACCTATATGTGCTCATCCGCGTCAAACCGCACAGAGTATTCCGGCGCGAGGGCAACGACATCCTGTACACGCTGCCCATCAACATGGCGCAGGCGGCACTCGGCGCAAAGCTTACCGTTCCCACGATTACCGACGAAGATGCTGAGATAGAAATCCCCGCAGGCACGCAGTCCGGCGCGGTCTTCCAACTGAAAAACAGAGGCATCCCGTTCATCCGCAGCAGCCGCAAGGGCGATCAGCTGGTGACCGTCGATGTGCAAACGCCCAAGAAGCTGAACGACGAGCAGCGCCTGCTGTTCGAGCAGCTAGCGGAAAGTTTCAGCGACGGCGCTTCCGGTAACCCCGACGACAAAGGCTTCTTCGACAAACTGAAAGACGTCATCGCCGGCGAATAGCGGCATACGTGTGAGAGCATACACACGCAATCGTCCGAGAAAAACGTGAACGAAAATTACTGGGGCGCACTGCGGTGCGTCCTTTCTGTCTTGAACGGACAGACGGAAGGGAGCATCCATTGAAGTGGCTTGAGTTGAGCGTCAGCGCGCCGCCGGAGTTCGTGGAGCCGCTGTCGCAGATTTTCTACCGCTACGGACATGGCGGCGTCGCGGTGGAACAGGACGGCGGCTACAATCCGGACGAAGGCGAGACTCCCAACGGCGACGAATGGGCGCAGGTCACCACATATCTGCCGATGAACGAGTCGCTCGATGACCGGCGCAGCAGAATCGATGTCGGTGTGCGCTTAGTAGCACATGTAACGAACATATCGCCATTGCAAGAGCGCGTCATCGAGGAGGAAGAGTGGCAGAATAGCTGGAAAGAGCACTTCCATGTGCTCAAAGTCAGCTCACGGATCACTATCTGCCCGACTTGGCGCGAGTACACGCCGCAGGATGCCGAGCGCGTCATCATGCTCGACCCCGGCATGGCGTTCGGCACGGGGCATCACCCGACGACGCGAATGTGCATCGAGCGGCTGGACGCGCTGGTATCGCCCGGCGCCGATGTGCTGGATGTCGGCTGCGGCTCAGGCGTGCTGTCCATCGCGGCGGCGCAACTCGGCGCTCGGCACGTGTTCGGCTTAGAGATTGACTCGGTCGCGGTAAATGTCGCCAAGCAAAATGTGCGCGACAACGGCGTGGAGCATACGGTGCGCGTGGTGCAAGGCACGCTGCCACATGCCGACGCCAAGCCCGCGAGTTACGGCGTCGCGGTCGCCAACATATCCGCCAAGGTGATAATCGAATTCATGCCGCATCTCGTCGGGTCGGTACAAGACGGCGGCAAGGTCATTGTGTCCGGCGTGCTGCTCACCGGCAAGGACGACGTGGTGCAGGCGCTGGAATCTGTCGGCGCGCGCTTGGAAGAGACATTCGTGGACGGCGATTGGGTCGCGCTCGTGGCGGGCGTGCAGAGGTAACGCGGTGCATCGTTTTTTCGTCCCACCGTCGCACATCGAAGGCGACCGCGTTACGCTGCCCGCAGACGCTGCCCGCCAACTCGCGAGAGTGCTGCGCGCTCGTCCCGGCGAAGACATCATTGTGCTAGACGACACCGGCAGAGAATACGCCGTAACGCTCGATTCCGTAAGCGCGCGCCAAGCGTCCGGCGTCATCACCGACCGATACGCCGGCGAAGGCGAAACGCAGCTCGCTATCACGCTGTTTCAGGGCTTGATGAAGGCTGACCGTTTCGAGTACGTGCTGCAAAAAGGCACGGAGCTCGGTATATCGCGCTTTGTTCCCATCATCAGCGAGCGCACAGTCGCGCGCAATGTCATCAGCGTCAACCGCCTCGATAGATGGTGCAAAATAATGCGAGAGGCGGCGGAACAATCGGGCAGATGCAAACTGCCAATCATAGGGGGCACGCTAGCCTTCACCGACGCCTGCGATACAATTGCCGCCAACGGCAGACCTGCCATAATTGGCTGGGAGTTAGAACGCGACACCGGCATCAGAACCACGCTGCTGCGAATAAAGCCCGAAATCGAACAAGCACAATCCATCTCCATCGTCATCGGCTCTGAAGGCGGCTTGACCGACGCCGAAGTGCAACTAGCCGTCAGAAGCGGCATTGAGCCGGTGAGCATGGGCAGGCGCATTTTCAGGGCGGAGACGGCAGGCATTATCGCGGCTGCTGCGGCGCTGTACGAGATGGACGAACTGGTTTAGGCGTCTTCACTCCGGGCGCGGCGCGCGTTCTAGCAGCTCGCTTATCGCTTGTTCCAGCGGCACGCCCCGCAAGATGACGCTGTGCATCGCCTCTGCTATGGGCATCTCCACGCCGAATCTTTTCGCGACCATTATTGCGCCCTGCAAGGTGTCCACGCCTTCTGCGACATTGTCCGTTGATGCGTGTATGGTTTGTGGGGAATCGCCAAGCGCCAGCCGCCTGCCGAATGTGTGGTTGCGGCTTAGCGTGCTTGAACAGGTGGCGATTAAGTCGCCCATACCGGCAAGACCTGCCAGCGTCAGCGGGTTCGCGCCCGCCGCCTCCGCGAGTCTGCCAATCTCGGCGAGACCGCGCGTGATGATTGTGGCTTTGGCGTTATCGCCGTAGCCCAGCCCGTCGCAGACGCCCGCCGCCAGCGCGATTATGTTCTTCAGCGCGCCGCCGAATTCCACGCCCACGATGTCCGTGTTCGTATAAACGCGGAATAGGTTAGAGTTGATGATGCGCTGCGCCGTCTGCGCGGCATCGGGATTGGCAGATGCGATGACCGTGGACGCAGGCTTGCCTCTGATAATCTCACGCGAAAGGTTGGGACCGGATAGCGAGCAGATTCCTCCATGCATATTATCCGGCAATTCGTCGGCAAGCACCTCGCTCATACGCATGCCCGTGTCGGACTCCAGCCCCTTGGTGGCGCTCACCACTACTGCGCCGGAAGGCAGCGCATCGCGCACGCGCCGCGCATTTGCCCTGAGTGTGCGTGATGGCACGACGAGCAGCACGATGTCCGCGTCCGACAGCGAATCTTGTGCCGATGCGGATATGGACAGCGAATCGGGGAATGGCACGCCCGGCAGAAATCGCCGATTCTCGCGCTCTGCTTCTAGTGTCGCGGCTTCGGACTCGGTACGCGCCCAGACGCTCACTTCAACGCCGCGCCGCGCGATGATTACGCCGAGAGTCGTCCCCCAGCTCGTAGTCCCGACAACGCCGACCTTTGGCATGTTTCGTCCTCGCCCATCCCAAGCGCGCTAACGGTCGATGGCTGCTGCCATGAACAGTTAGCGCGTAGGCGTCATTCCGTCGGCAGCGCGGATTGGCCTATCTTGCGCTCGGTGCCGCTTAGAAGGCGCTGGATGTTGTCCTTGTGCAAGCCGATTACCAGAGCCGCGCCTATGACGGAATACGCGATGTACTCCACGGGCGCGCGGCCGAGCGCAATCAGGACCGCCAGCGTGATGACGCCCGACAGCGTGCCGAGTATCGAGCCGAGCGACACATACCTGCTCAAGCCCACGACGGGCAGTCCTACCAGCGTCGCCACCAAACCTGACCACGGCGACAACATTATCAGTCCACCCCAACCCGGCGCGGTGCCTCTGCCGCCCTTGAACCCGATGAACACCGACCAGTTATGCCCGACGAGCACTGCTATCGCACCTGCCGCATGCGCTCCCGGCACATCCGGGAAGAGCACAAAGCGCGCGAGCGCCACCACCGCAATTGACTTGCCCATGTCCAGCGCGAGCGATAGCGCGGCGGCGGGAATGCCAGCCGTGCGCATTACATTCGTCATCCCCGTCTTGCCGCTGCCGTACTCGCGCACATCCACGCCCTTGAACAGCCTGCCCAGTATCAAGCCGAACGGCAGCGCACCCAGCAGATATCCGATGGGTATCATCACGAGATAGGCGATCAGGATTGCCGTAGTCTCTGTGTTCATCACGGTCGCGCCTCTACTCTCTGCGCCCTTTGAACCGCATCCGCAGCGGGCTGCCGCGGAAATCGTAGGCGGCTCGTATCGCGTTTTCCAGATAGCGCTTGTACGAAAAGTGCACCATATCCGAATAGTTGACGAAGAATGTGAAGCTCGGCGGTCCCGTATTGTCCTGCGCGACGCTGTATATCTTCAGCGAGCGGCGTCCGGACAGCGACGGCGGATGGCTCGCGACCGCGCCCATCACGCGGCGGCGCAGGTCGTATCGCGGCACGCCCTTAGTCCATTCTTGATACACCTGTCGCGCCGTGTCAAGCAGATTCGCGATGCCCGTGCCGTTCAGCGCGGATGTGAAGCATATCGGCGCGTATGACGCGAATCGGAAGCGCTCGCGCACCTGCACAAGCGCCTGCGCCTGCGTCAGCTCCATCTCGTCGGCGAGGTCCCACTTGTTGACCGCGAGGATGATGCCCTTAAACTCGTCTAGAATGTACTTGGCGATGTGAGAGTCCTGTGCGCTTGCCAATTCCGTGGCGTCCAACAGCAGGATGGCGACATCGGCGCGGGCTATGGCGCGAACGCTGCGAAGCACGCTGTATCGCTCGATACCGCTTTCCACGCGGCCGCGCCGCCGTATGCCCGCCGTGTCGATGAGCAGCACCGACCAGTCGTCAAATTGCATCAGGCTGTCTAGCGAATCGCGCGTGGTACCTGGTATGTCGCTGACAATCGCGCGTTTTTCGCCGGCTATCGCGTTCAGCAGCATGGACTTGCCGACATTCGGGCGACCGACAATCGCCAGCTTCAGATCGGCTTCGGGCTCCATGAACGCCGGCGCGTCCGGGAAATTCGCCACGACTTGTTCCATAAGGTCGTCCGTGCCGCGATTGTGGAACGCGCTCACCGGGATGGGTTCGCCAATGCCCAGCTCGTAGAACTCGGCGGCGGCGGTTGCCAAGCGGTCGTTGTCCGCCTTGTTCGCGACAAGCACTATGGGCTTTTCGGTGCGGCGTAGCGCATCCGCGACATCCACATCGGCGGGCGTAATGCCCGTCGCGGCGTCAACGGCGAACACGATAACGTCGGCGTCTTCGATGGCAAGCTCGATCTGCCCCTTGACCTGCTGCCACATGTCGGTCTCCGGGAACAGGTCGAGTCCCCCCGTATCCACGAGGATGAACGCGTGGTCCGCCCAGACGGTCTCGGTCATCACGCGGTCTCGAGTCGTCCCGGCAATGTCGGACACGATGGCAATTCTGTTGCCGACGAGCCTGTTGAACAGCGTGGACTTGCCCACATTAGGCCGTCCCACAATTGCCACTAGAGGCTTGACTGTGCTGGTCATGGGAATCACTTCGGGCGGTTACTACGGATGAGGTCTGTACGGAATGGGCGGATAGACGCTGTATATTTCTGCGGTAATAGGAGCGACTTAATCGTGTGAGTTGGATATATCCCCGTCGAACAGAATCACTCGCCATATATGGCGGCTAGGACGGCTTTCTGCGCGTGCATGCGGTTTTCCGCTTGGTCGAAGACGACCGAATTCGCGTGGTCTATCATACCTTCGGACAGCTCCTGCCCTCTGTAAGCCGGCATGTCGTGCATGAAGATGAAGTCCGGCTTGGCGGCTTGCACCAGATCTTCGTCCACCTTGTATTCGCCGAATATCGCGATTCGTTCCGCCTTCTCGTCTTCTTGCCCCATACTGACCCAAGTGTCGGTATAGACGACATCGGCATCGCGTACACCTTCCGCTGGCTCGCTGACCCAGCGCAGCTTGGACTCGGCCGCCGCCGCCCGCCGCCGTGCCTCGTCTAGCGTGATAGAAGGAATCCGGTAGCCCTCCGGGGACGCAAGGGTGAAGTTCGCGCCGACAGATGCACACGCGATAGCGAGGCTCGCCGCGACATTGTTGCCGTCTCCCACAAACGCGACATCCAAGTCTGACAGCGTGCCCTTGTGCTCTTGTATGGTCAGCAGGTCGCCCATCGCTTGGCACGGGTGCTCTAGGTCGGACAGCGCGTTCACCACGGGAATGTCGCAGTATTCGGCAAGCAGTTCTAGGCTTCGGTGCGAAAACACGCGCGCTATGATGCCGTCCACCCAGCGGTCCAGCACGCGCGCGATGTCGGCTTCCGGCTCGCGCACGCCCAGCCCGACATCCTGCTGGCTGAGGTATGTGCAAGTTCCTCCGAGCTGCCGTATGCCGACCTCGAAGCTCACCCGTGTTCGCAGCGAAGGCTTTTCGAACAGCAACGCGAACTCTTTGCCTTCGAGAGGGCGCTCCCCTTTGCCGCGCTTCATCGTATAGGCGCGCTCGACGAGTTCTTTCACGCCATCCGAAGTCAAATCCGCGACGGACAGAAAATCCTTGCCTTTCATCTGTGCCTCCTTGCTCACTCTGGCGATATTATAGTATCTGCTGAATTATAAGCAAGGGATAAGTGTGCAGTCATGCTGATTTCAGCAGGTCAGGCATAGCGCGAGCAATGAAATGAAGCAGCGAGTGTGATAGTGTCATTCAAGGCGCATTTGCAGCAAAGGAGACGACATGGGCGGATTGTTCGTGTTAGGCATCGTACTAACGATTATGGGATTGTCAGTAATGTCGGGGCTTATGCAGGTCTTGATAAATCTTACGGGAAATCTTTTGATAGGCGGCGGCATAATCGCGGCTGTTGTCGGTGGAGTCTCTATGATATTTGGAGGCATTGCGAGCAAGGTGGTAGGGCTTGGCTTACTGATGCTTGGCATCGCGGTCGCAGTTATGGGCGTGATAATGCGATTCATCCTTCATCTGTGGTTCATCAGCTGGCTGATAGAGTTCGGTGGCGTCGTGATGCTGGTGATTGGGATTATTCTGGCCGTCGTCGGGTTAATCGGCATGCTCAAAGGCGGCGACAAGAAAACGCGTATCCGTTACGGAAAAGGCAGTTACATCGAATACTAAATCGACAGCACGCCTTCGCGCTTAACTATGTTTCCTTGCGCCACGACGGTGTTGACGCTGTGCATTGCCTTGATGTCTGCTGTTGGGTCTCCGTTGACAATCACAACGTCCGCTGCCTTGCCTACTTCCAGCGTGCCGGTTTCGTCTTCGATGCCCAGGCATTCTGCCGATGTCTTTGTCGAGCAGACTATCGCTTCCATCGGTGTGATGTGCATGTCTTCGACCATTATCTGCGGGATGTACGCGAAGTCGTTGAAGCGCGCGTTGGTCATGCCTGAGTCCATGCCGGTTACGAACTTTACGCCGCGATCCCACATATCGCGCAAAATCTCGAATCGGCGCTCTTGGTTTTGACTGGCAACGGCACCGCCGGTTGCCCGTCCGCGCATCCTG
Source organism: Chloroflexota bacterium (assembly GCA_009840355.1). NCBI lineage: Bacteria > Bacillati > Chloroflexota > Chloroflexota bacterium. The sequence continues at coordinate 4,656 of VXNZ01000056.1, read as the reverse complement.
TTCAGCCTGCCCAGCGCGAGTGTGGGATCGACCCAAAGCCCCTTTTCCACAATCATATCGGTTACATCCGGGTCGTAGTCGTACATCTGCTCCTCGTCTTCGGCGAGCCAAGTGCAGTGGATGATGTTGTGCACGCCCGCCTCAACGCAGTTGCGAACGCCGGCGCTTGCATGGCAGTGCGCCGCGACTCGCAGCCCGAGCCGCTCCGCGTCCTGCACGGCTGCCTTCAGCGTGGACGCCGGATACTGCGGCGCGCGCGTGTTCGTGCCCGGCGTGAAACCGCCGCCCGTTGCCATAATCTTGATGTAGCCCGCGCCAAGTTTGAACTGCTGGCGCACAGCCTGCAACACTTCGTCCGTTGTGTCCGCCTCTGTGCCGAACATATGGCAATGCCCGCCCGTGGTCGTGATGGGCGTGCCAACCACGATGAGGCGCGGACCGGGGATGATGCCGTCTTCGATTGCCTTCACGATGGGGAACGCGACCTGATTGCGCGAGCCCAAGTCTCGCATTGTGGTAACGCCGGACGACAGTGTATCGCGCACCGCGCCGACCGCGCGCATGAGGAATATCTCGTCCGTCTCGGTCATAATGTGCTTGTACGCTTCCACTTCCGCGCTGCAGTGCATATGCGTATGCACCTCGATGAAACCGGGCATAATGCTGCCACCTTCCACCTGCACCACATCGACATCTTCGCCCGGCGCGAACTGTAGCGCGTCCTGCGTGGTAATCTCCGTTATGCGGCCGTTCTCGATCACTATCGCAGCGTTCTGCATGGCGTCCGCGCCGGTGCCATCGATAAGTCGGTCTGCTTTCAGCGCCAGTTTCATTTTGCCCTCACATTCTTCCGGGTATTCTTCGCTACCATCCCTTCCCGCTCAGGAGGAAGGTTAGGAAGGGGGCAATATCTAATGTCTCGCCCGCTTCCAGCGCGCCCGTGACCGACAAACTGCAAACGCTGCAATTATTGCCGGCAGCCGCCGGAAATTTCGGCATATTATAGCATGGCGCGCGCCGCTTTCCCGCCGCACTAGACCGATGCCGTTAATCTGGTATAATCCTGCCAAATTGGCCTGCCAAAATTGGATTGTGCTTATTGCCTTGCCTACGACATACGCATCGATTGGTTGGGGAATCATTGTCCACATTCTAACCTTACCCATCAGGGGAAGGGGCTTACCGGGCGACATCACGCAAGCAACTCAAAATGCCCACGAAATGCGGGAGGAGGCAGATTCATGGCGACTTATCCGGAACTGAACAAAGACTCGCTGCTATGGATGTACGAGACGATGGTTACAATTCGCCGCTTCGAGGAGCAGTCGCGGCGCGAGGCGGACGCGGGCAAGCTGCGCGGCATGCACTCGTCCATCGGGCAGGAAGCCGTGCCCACGGGCATCTGCGCTCATCTGCGCGACGACGACTATGTGCTCGGCACGCACCGCAGCCATCACCACTGCATCGCCAAGGGCGTCGATATCAACGAGATGATGGCGGAGCTGCTGGGCAAGGCGACGGGCACGAACAAGGGCAAGGGCGGCACGATGCACATTGCTGACATCAACAAGGGCATGCTCGGCGCGAACGGCGTCGTCGGCTCGAACATCCCCGTTGCGACGGGCGTGGCGCTCAGCGCGAAGGTGCGCGGCAGCGATCAGGTCAGCGTGGTCTTCTTTGGTGACGGCGCGTCCAGCCAAGGCAGCCTGCACGAATCCATGAACATCGCTAGCATTTGGAAACTGCCGGTGCTCTTCGTCTGTGAGAACAACCGCTACGCCGAATCCACGCCGTTCGAGTACGCGGTCGCAGGCGGTTCTATCGCCAACCGCGCGGCAGGCTATGACATGCCCGGTGTGCTTGTGGACGGTCAGTCCGCGCTCGACATGTTCGAGGTCGGCAAGGAAGCGGTGGCGCGCGCCAGGGCGGGCGAGGGCCCCACGCTCATCGAGGCGCAGACATACCGCTATCAAGGACACTTCGGCGCGGACGACCCGTTAGGCTACCGTACGCAGGAGGAAGAGGACTACTACGAAGCGCGCGACTGCATCAACTCGCTGCGGGCGCACATAACGGATGGCGGCTACGCGGCCGAAGGCGAAATCAGCGCACTCGAAGAGCGCGCACTGGCAGCAGTCGCAACCGCAACCGCCTTCGCAGACGAAAGCCCATTCCCTGACCCGTCCGAGCTGACGACGGATGTGTATGTGAGTTATAGGTAGAGGAGAACAGCATGGTACAGACAACAGCCACACGCAGACTTTCGTATATTCAGGCGGTCAATGAGGCGCTGAGACAGGAGATGGAGCGCGACGAGTCCGTCATCATCATGGGCGAAGACATCGCGGGCGGCGGTGAGCGCGAGGACTTCCAGGACGCATGGGGCGGACCGATGCGCCTGACCAAGGGACTCGTCGGCGATTTCGGCCGCGAGCGCATACGAGACACGCCCATCGCGGAATCCGGATTTGTCGGCGCGGGCGTTGGCGCTGCCGCCACGGGCTTGCGACCCGTCGTGGACCTGATGTATGTCGGCTTTCTCGGCGTCTGCGGCGACCAGATTCTGAACAACGCCGCGAAGATTCACTATATGTTCGGCGGCAAGGTCAAAGTGCCGCTGACCATAATGACCGGCACGGGCGCCGGTACGAACTCCGCCGCGCAGCACTCCGAGACGGTCTATTCGGTGTTCACGCACTATCCCGGCTTGAAGGTAGTCGCGCCGTCCAATCCGTATAACGCCAAGGGCTTGTACACCGCGTCCATCCGCGATGACGACCCGGTGATTATCTGCAACAACCGCCAACTGATGGGCATTCGCTTCGATGTGGATGTGCCGGAGGACTCGTACTCCGTGCCGTTGGGCAAGGCGGATGTACCGCGCGAAGGAACGGATGTTACGCTGCTGGGTATCAGCTATATGACGCAGATATGTTTACAGGCTGCGGACGACCTCGCCGCGCGTGGATACTCCGCCGAAGTGGTTGATCTGCTGTCGCTGTCGCCGATGGACGAAGATGCGATTCTGGAATCCGTGCGCAAGACGCGCCGCATCGTTATCGTGGACGAAGACTACCCGCGCTGCAGCATGGCGGGCGATATATCCGCGCTGGTCGCCGAGGAAGCCTTCGACTACCTCGACGCGCCGCCCAAGCGCGTGCAGCCGCCGCACACATCCGTACCGTACAGCCGCCCACTGGAAGCGCTCTTCGTTCCTACAAAGGAGCAAGTAGTGGCAGCCGCGCTAGAAACTCTGGAATAAGCGCAGCAGTCAATCTTCCTGCGGGTGACATCCATCTCCATCGTGCAGGTCAGCGGAAGCGAACCCGTAGTGAAAGCGAGAGCTTTGAACAATGGCAGTCCGAATTGTGATGCCCAGACTGGGCGACTTCATGACCGAAGGTATAGTTGCGCGATGGGCGAAGGCTCAGGGCGATGCAGTTACGCAGGGCGAACTCATCGCCGAGATAGAGTCCGAAAAGCTGAACTACGAGCTTGAGGCAGCATCGGACGGCATTATGCACCACGCAGTCGATGAAGGCGCGACCGTTGGCGTGGACGATGTTATCGGCTACCTGCTCGCTGAAGGCGAAGAACCGCCGCTAGAGCGGCAGCCCACGGCGTCCGCAGTTGCCGCGCCGTCGCCTGCTGCGCCACAAAGACGCGCGTCAAGCCGGGCTGGGGGCGATGTCGTGCCGTCAACGCCGGGCGCGCGCCGTCTTGCCTCCAACCTGGGCGTGGACATTTCGCAGGTTACGCCAACCGGACCGCGCGGTCGTGTGGTCGATGCCGATGTTCGAGCGTATCACGAGGCGCAGCAAGCGGCAGCGCAGCCAAAAGCGCCGCAGGGGATGCCGGAACCTTCCAAGATAGAGCCACTGCGCGGTATCAGACGCGCCATCGCGCAGAACATGCGCGACAGCCTCAGCGGCACGGCGCAGCTATCGTACTTCCTCGAAGTGGATGTAACGGACGCGCAGAGCCTACGCCGCGAAGCATCGCGCGAAAGCGGCGTCAGCATCACGATGGCGAGTGTGCTAATCAAGGCGTGCGCGGAATCGCTCAAGCGTGTGCCGGCGCTCAACTCTATCCTGATCGATGACAATGTGATGTACTTCGACGAGGTGAACATGGGCGTCGCGGTCGCGCTCGACGAAGGCCTCATCGTGCCGGTGCTCAAGGGCGTGCAGGACATGACAGTGCCGCAGATTGCAGAGGGCGTGCAGCAGTTATCAGAAAAGGCGCGTGCCGGCACTCTGTCGTCATCGGAAATAGGCGGCGGCACATTCACGATTAGCGTGCTGGGCGTGGTGGACGGTTTCACGCCAATACTTAACCCGCCGCAAAATGCGCTGCTCGGCGTAGGCCGCAGCGTGCAGAAGCCGGTAGTGCGGCGAGGTGAGATTGTCGTGCGCGAGATGATGACGCTCAGTCTCACCGGCGATCATCAGGTCATAGATGGCGCGATTGCGGCGAGTTTCTTCCGCCGCTTGCAGCAGCTAGTGGAGCGGCCGGCGGCGCTGTTCCGATAGCGCATTCGCCTTGCCGTAGCTGGTCCCAAGCCTAGTCGGTCTCCGCTTCGGCTACCCGTCTTTGGATTTGGGAATTATACGGAAAGGTTGACAAGTCAAGCCGCCACTGGTAGATTGGGTATGC